>JACQAI010000605.1 GCA_016195115.1 Pseudomonadota bacterium | reverse complement strand
GTGACGGCCCACGCGATCGTCTTCGATTGCGACGGCGTGCTGATCGACAGCGAGCGCGTCGCCTGCCTAGTCGATGCGCGCGAGCTGACCGCGGTCGGCATCTCGATCACGGCCGAGGCGCTCGCCCGCCGGTTCAGCGGTGTGTCTTACGACGACATGTACCGCGCGCTCGAGCAGGAGCACGGCGTCCGGCTGCCCGCGGACTACGCGGCGCGCGCCCACGCGCTGGTGCTGGCGGCGTGCGACGCCGAGGGCGCGGCGCTGGCGATGCCCGGCATCCACGCGCTGCTCGACGACCTGGGCGAGCGCGTGCGCGGCGTCGCGTCGTCGTCGAAACCCGACTGGCTGCGGCGGACCTTGGGACAGGTCGATCTGTGGCGGCGATTTGCGCCGCATATCTATAGCGTGGTCGAGGTCGCGCGCGGCAAGCCGGCGCCCGATCTGTTCCTGCACGCCGCGGCGCGCCTGGGCGTGGCGCCGGCCGACTGCCTCGTGATCGAGGACAGCGTCGCCGGCGTGCAGGCTGCGCGGGCTGCCGGCATGGCGGTGTTCGGCTTTTGCGGCGGCGGCCACTGCCCGGCGGGTCACGGCGCGCGCCTGCTGGCCGAGGGTGCGGCGGCGGTGTTCGATGACATGGCGGCGCTGGCCGAGGGATTGCGAATGCCGACGATCCGATGCGACAACCGATGACACCGCAGCCTGAGGAGATGACGATGGCCACCAATCCGCCGAGCGCACCACGCCGCTTTCCGCCGCTCGAACCGGCGCGCATGACCGAGGCGCAGCGCCAGGCGGCCGCGGCGATGATGGACAGCCGCAAGTCGCTCGACGGCCCGTTCAGCGGCATGCTGCGCAGCCCCGATCTCGGCGACCGGCTGCAGCGGGTCGGCCACTACGTCCGGTTCATGAGCCCGGTGCCCGAGTCGGTCCGCGAGATCGCCATCCTGTTGACCGCGCGCCACTGGAGCGCGCAGTTCGAGTGGCATGCCCACCGCAAGCTTGCCGAGGCGGCCGGGATCGCGCCGGCGGTCTGCGAGGCGATCGCGCGCGGCGAGCGCCCGGCCGGGCTCGATGCCGCCCACGCCGCCGGCTACGACTTCGCGGCCAGCCTGCTGGCCACCGGCCAGGTCGACGACGGCGCGTTCGACGCCGTGGTGCGCGAGTTCGGCGAGGCCGGCGCGGCCGACCTGATCGGCACGGTCGGCTACTACACCACGGTGTCGTTTTTCCTCAACGTCGACCGCTTTCCGGTGCCCGGCGGCGGTGCGCCGCTGGCGCCGCTCGGCCGCCAGTAGCGGCACCGCCGGCGGCGGCACGCTATCCCGATGGGCGCTCGCGCTATTCCTCTGGACCGCCCCTGAGCGACCCGGTTTGCCCTATTGATCGCGCGTCACAATCGCGCGAGGGGCGATCACGTGGGCGACGTCATCCAGCTGGCATCCCATCGCCGCGCGGCCGAAGCGCGGCCGGTCGACGCCACGTCGGTCGAGCGGATCGTGGCGGCGCAGGCGGCGCTCGAACTCGCCAGCCGCGGCCTCGTCGTTGGCCTGTCGAGCCTGCTGGCGCGCTGTCGGCATCTCGACGACGGCGGGCCCGCCGCGGTCGCGACCGCGCTCGGGACGATCGACCTGCGGCTTGCGGAGCTGCGACGCACCCGCCGGCAGGCTCGGCGGATCGTCGCGCTGATCGAGACCGGTGATTTGGCCGGCTGCCTGGCGCTGCGCGACCAGCTGCGCGTCGAGCCGGCCGGCGCGCGATCGTAGGCCGTTGCGGCTAAACGGGGCCCCATCGGGGCCCTGACGGTGTCCACGCACCGCCGTTGACCGGCGGTCCGCGGCGGCGTTCAATCACGCCATTCCGCCCGCAGCCCAGCGAGGTTCCGCCATGGCCCGTCTTACCATCAACGGCACCGTGCACGACGTGAATGTGGCGCCCGACACCCCGCTCTTGTGGGCGATCCGGGAGTGGGTCGGTCTCACCGGCACCAAGTACGGCTGCGGCGTCGCCCAGTGCGGCGCCTGCACGGTGCATGTCGACGGCGAGGCGACCCGGTCGTGCCAAACACCGGTGAGCGCGGTCGAGGGCAAGAAGATCACGACCATCGAGGGCCTGGCCGCCAACGGCACCCTGCACAAGGTGCAGCAGGCCTGGATCGACAACGACGTGCCGCAGTGCGGCTACTGCCAGTCCGGCATGATCATGGCGGTCGCGGCGCTGCTCAAGGACAAGCCCAAGCCGAGCGACGCCGACATCAACGACGCCATCACGAACATCTGTCGGTGCGGCACCTTCCAGCAAGTCCGCGAGGCGATCCACGCCGCCGCGGCCAAAGCGTGAGGAGGGAGGCAGCCATGAACCATATCCCGCAGCTCAACCGCCGCTCCTTCCTGATCGCGACCGCCGCCGCCGGCGGCGGCCTGGCGATCGGCCTCGACCTGCCGTTCGGCGGTCCCGCCGCGGTGCGCGCCGCCGACGGCTCGCCCGAGGTCACCGCCTGGGTGGTGATCAAGCCTGACGATGCCGTGGTCATCCGCATCGCCCGCTCCGAAATGGGGCAAGGCACGGCGACCGGCCTCGCCCAGATGCTCGCCGAGGAGCTCGAGTGCGACTGGTCGAAGGTCTCGATCGAATTTCCGACGCCGGGCGAGAGCCTGAAGCGCGGCAAGCCGTGGGGCCGCATGTTCACCGCCGGCTCGCGCGGCATCCGCGAGTCGAACGAGATGGTGCGCAAGGGCGGCGCGATCGCGCGCACCATGCTGATCCAGGCCGCCGCGACGACGTGGAGCGTGCCGGCAGGGGAATGCACCGCGGCGAATAGCGTGATCACCCACAAGCCGTCGGGCCGCACCGTCAGCTTCGGCAAGGTCGCCGAGGCGGCCGGCAAGCTCGAGGCGCCCAAGGATGCGGCGCTCAAGGATCCCAAGGACTGGAAGATCATCGGCAAGCCGGTCAAGCGGCTCGACACCGCGCCCAAGGTGGTCGGCGGCCTGACCTACAGCATCGACGTCAAGCAGCCCGGCATGCTGCTCGCGGCGGTGCGCGCGTGTCCGGTGTTCGGCGGCAAGGTCAAGAGCTTCGACGCCGCCAAGGTGAGCGGAATGCCTGGCGTCAAGAAGGTCGTGCCGGTCGGCGAGAACGCCGTCGCCGTGGTCGCCGAGCATTGGTGGGAGGCCAAGAAAGCCGTCGACGCCCTGCCGATCCAGTGGGACGTCGACCCCGAGAAGGCCAAGGTGTCGAGCGCGTCGATCGCCGCGTTCATGAAGACCGGGCTCGACGCGACCGAAGCCTTCGTCGGCAACCAGAACGGCGACGCCAAGGCGGCAATCGCCGGCGCGGCCAAGAAGGTCGAAGCGGTCTACGGCTATCCGTACCAAAACCACGCCACCATGGAGCCGATGAACGCCACGGTGCGCTTCACGCCCGAGAAGTGCGAAGCGTGGGCGTCGACCCAGGATGCCGACGTCGCGCTCGCCGCGCTCGCCGAGGCGAGCGGTCTGCCGATCGAGAAGTGCGAGTTCTACAAGCTGCCGCTCGGCGGCGGCTTCGGCCGGCGCACGACCCACGACTGGCTGCATCAGGCGGTCGCGATCGCCAAGCAGATGCCGGGCACGCCCGTCAAGCTGATCTGGTCGCGCGAAGAGGACATGACGCAGGGCCGTTATCACCCGGCCACGCAGTGCAAGCTGGTCGGTGCGTTCGACGCCGGCAACAACCTGACGGCGCTGCACATGCGCCTGGCGGGCCAGTCGATCCTGGCCTACGTCAGGCCGCAGGCACTGGAGAACGGCAAGGACCCGTTCGCCTTCCAGGGCCTCAACGCCGCCGGTCCGGAAGGCCAGTTCGGCTACACGGTGCCGAACCTGCTGATCGACCACGCGATGCGCAACACGCATGTGCCGCCGCATTTCTGGCGCGGCGTCAACAACAACCACAACGCCATCTACCTCGAGTGCTTCATCGACGAGCTCGCCAAGGCGGCCGGTCAGGATCCGCTCGAGTTCCGCCGCAAGCTGATGGCCAACCATCCCAAGCACTTGGCCGTGCTCAACGCGGTTGCCGAGCATGCCGGTTGGGGCAAGCCGGCGCCGCAGGGCGTCTTCCGCGGGCTCGCTCAGCACATGGGCTACGGCAGCTATGTCGCGGCCTGCGCCGAGGTCTCGGTCAGCGACAAGGGCGTGCTCAAGATCCACCGCATCGTCGCGGCGACCGATTGCGGCTATGCCGTCAACCCGGCGCAGATCGAGCGTCAGGTCGCGGGCTCGTTCGTCTACGGCCTGTCGGCGGCGCTCTACGGCGAATGCACGGTCAAGGACGGCGCCATCGTCGAGACCAACTTCGACAGCTACAACGTGCTGCGCATCGACGAGATGCCGAAGGTCGAGGTGCTGGTGCGGCCGTCCGGCGGCTTCTGGGGCGGCGTCGGCGAGCCGACCATCTTCGTCGCGGCGCCGGCGGTGCTCAACGCGATCGCCGCGGCGACCGGCAAGCGCATCCGCACCCTGCCGCTGAAGAACCACAAGCTGCGCGACGCATAGGCCGGGGTCAGGGGCGCGGCCTCATCGGCCGCGCCCGCCAGGCCTCATTGGGTCGGCGCGGTCTCGCCCTTGATCAGCTCGGCGACGCTGTCGTGCAGCTTCGCGTTCTCGACCACGAAGAACAAACCGCCGCGGCCGTTCTGACTGCTCTTGCAGTTCCCGGACAAGGCGCCCTGCTGATTCATGTCGCCGAAGATCACGTACGGGTGCGAGCCGGTTGTCGAGACCCCGACCTTGGCGTGGTTGAAATCATCGCCGGGGCCGCCCTTGAGGCCGAACGCCTTGTCGCCCCAGTGGCCGGTGGTCGCGATGGCGACGGGACCGGGCGTGGCGAGCTGACCGTCCCAGCACGCCGGCTTGGCGGTCGTCGTCGTGGTCGGAATCTGCGGTGACGCCCACCAGGTTGCCGCGCGCAACGCGACGCCCCCGAGCTGCGCCGACACCATCTGCCAGGGCGGGACTTCGAGATCGGAGGGTTTCGAGATCACGCGCGCGCCGCTCGACAACTTCTTATCGATGACCTTCGTGTTGCTCGACTTGCGGCCAAGCGCCTCGAGCTTGTTGAGAATCTCGGTCGGTCCACCCTTCTTGACGATCTGGAGATTGTGGATGTCGGTCACGATGCTGGCGTTGGCGAGGCCGTCCAGCACGATCAAGACGTCGGCCTTGGTCAGCTTCAACGCGAAGAAATGCTGGCTGACCTTGATGTCATCGTCGTTCTTGATGCAGCCGAGCGTGTTGCCATCGGTCCGCGGGTTCCGCTTGCTGCCGGCCGCCGGCCAAGACGGTGTCGAGACCTGCAGGACGACGCCGGCGCCCGCGTCGTTCCACGCCAGCATGCCCTTGGAGTGCCCCCAGGGTGAGCCGCATTCCTTGGTGCAGTGCGCGATCGGCGGATCGTCATAGAACTGGTCGTTCCAGACGACGTAGTTGTACGTGCCATTGTAGACCTGCCCGAACGTCGCGCCGAGCGGATCGTTGTCGGTTTCGCCGCTGCAGCCGCTGCCCTTCTGCAAGGTTGGATTGGTCTTGCTCGCGTAGACGTACTGCTCGCCTTCGCGGTACTTCTGCGGGTCGCCGCCGAACGGGCATTGCGCGGCAGCGCCGCCGCAGCCGGGGAACGAAGCGGCGTTGAACTTGAAGGTGAACCACCAATCGACCGGTTGTCCGCCCTTCTTCAGCAGCGGTGTCGGTGCGCCGTCGGCGGCGCGGGCGCCGTCACCGGCGCTTGGGAACACCGACAGCGATAGGATCGAAAGCGCGGCGCATAGAAAATTTGTTACGCGCGGCGCGCGCTGGCGGTTTGCCATGGCAGCCCCCCTCGGTTGGCGCGGCCCGGACGATGGACCGGCGCGACCTCATGTTCGGGTGCGCCATCCGAATCGCCACAGCTTTTTACGATCGTAGGGTGCGCGCGCCGGGCGCGCGCCAGGTTGGCGGGTCACTCGATCAGGCCGCCGCGACGATCACGCCGGCGGCATTGAGCGCCGCGATCTCGGCGGACGTCAGGCCGGCCTCGGCGAGCACCTCGGCGTTGTGCTCGCCCAGGCGCGGCGACTGGCGCGTCAGGCCAGGGCGCGCGCGCTCGGGACCGAATTCGATCGGCAGCGCCGGCATGCCGACCTTGGGGCCGTTCTCGCCGCCGAGTCGTGAGACGAACGTGTCAAGGAGGCCGCCGGTCGCGAGCAGATGGGCGTCGGTGAACAGGTCGCTCGGCTGGGCGACCGGCGACCACGACACCTGGGCCTGCTCGCAGCGCGCCGCGACGACGTCCTGCGGCAGCGTCGCGATGACCTCCTGCAGCGCCGGGATCAGCCACGGCCGTTCCTTGGAACGGCTGGCGTTGGTCGCCAGACGCGGATCGGCGGCCAGCGCCTGCAGGCCGAACACCTCGACGAAGCGCGTCCATTGCTGGTCGCTGGTGACGCCGATGAACAGCCGGCCATCGTCCGCGGTCTTGAACACCTGGTAGATCGCCCAGGCGCCGCGGCGCGCCGGCATCGGCGGCGGCGGCGCGCCGGTGACGATCGCGCCGGCCATGTGGGTCATCATCAGGAACGCCGCGCTCTCGAACAGCGCACTGCCGACGCGCTGGCCCTTGCCCGTGGTCTCGCGCTCGCGCAGCGCCGCCTGCACCGCGACGATGCCGAACACGGCGCCGAGAATGTCGATGATCGAGGCGCCGGCGCGCAACGGCTGGCCGGGCGGTCCGGTCATGTAGGCGAGCCCGGTCTGGAACTGCACGACCTCGTCGAGCGCCGGGCGGTGCTCGTACGGTCCCGCGAGGTAACCCTTGAGCGCGAGATAGACCAGCCGCGGGTTGAGCGGCCCGAGCGTGTCGTAGCCGCAGCCGAGCCGCTCCATGGTGCCGGGGCCGTAGTTCTCGACCACGATGTCGGCGGTCGCGGCGAGCCGGTGCAGCGCGGCTTGGCCCTCGGCCCGCTTCAAGTCGAGCGCCAGGCTGCGCTTGTTGCGGTTGAATGCCGCGAAGAAGCCGGCGGCGAAACCGGGCAGGCCGCGCGTGTGATCGCCGGCCGGCGCCGGCTCGATCTTGATGACGTCGGCGCCGAGATCGGCGAGCAGCAGCCCCGCGGTGGGTCCCATCACCGTGTGGGTGAATTCGAGGACCCTGAGACCGCGGAGCGGCGTCGCCGACATCAATGCGCCTTGCGGCGGAACGCGTCCAAGCTGCCGGCGTGGATGAGCTCGCCGGGCAGCACGTGCCCGACGATGGTCTCGGCCAGACGGCCGACCTCGATCAGCGCGTCGAGATTGACGCCGGTCGCGATGCCTTCCTCTTCGCACAGCAGCACCAGCTCTTCGGTGCAGATGTTGCCCGCCGCCCCCTTCTGGCCGGCATACGGGCAGCCGCCCAGGCCGCCGACCGTCGAGTCGAAGCGCGACACCCCCATGCGCAGCGCGGTGTAGGCGTTGGCGACCGCCTGGCCGCGCGTGTCGTGCAGGTGGAGCGAGATCTGGTAGTCGGGCCAGCGGCTGCGCACCGCGCCGACCACGCGGTCGATGCGCGACGGGGTCGCCCAGCCCATGGTGTCGGCGAGCGACAGGGTCGTGATCGTGGCGCCGGCCTCGTCGGCGATCTTGAAGCCGTCTTCGATGACGCTGACGACTTGCGCCGGCGCGATGTCGCCCTGGTAGTTGCAGCCGAACGCCGCCATCACGCCGATGCGCTCGACCGCGACGCCGTTCTTCTGGTGCGCGGCGGTCTGCTTGCGCATGGCGTCGAGGTTTTCGGCGTGGCCGCGGTTCAGGTTCTTGTGCGTGAAGGCGTCCGACGCGGCGAGCGAGATCGAGCCCGAGATGGTCAGCTTGTCCTTGAACGCGAGCGCGCGGTTGAGCCCGTTCTCGTTGAACCACAGCGCGCTGTAGTGGACGTCGGGCTTGGCCTTGAAGCCCGCGACAACGGCCTCGGCATCGGCCCACGCCGGCACGACGCGCGGATTGACGAACGAGCACACCTGGATGTGGTGCAGGCCGGTGTCAGCGAGCGCCTCGACCAGGCGGATCTTGTCGGCGGTGCTGATCGGGCCCGGCTCGATCTGGAAGCCCTCGCGCGGCCCTTCCTCGTGGATCTCGACCCGGTTCGGCATGTCGGTCATGGCGCGCTCCCTTCGGTCAATCGCCGGTCCCGTCACCCTTAGCATTTCGCCGGGGCGCCGGCATGGATTTCTCTCAAGCGCGATGCCGGCGCGAATGCTCGTGGATGCCCGCTTTCGCGGGCTGGCATGACGCCTTGGTGTGAGGGTCGTTAGGCTGCCGGAACGCGGGCGAAGAAGCCGTCGAGCGCGATCACGAGGCGGTCGGCGAGCTTCGCTTGATAGCTCGTCTGGTTGAGCAGCTTCTCGTCGTCGAGATTGGACAGGAAGCCCATCTCGACCAGGATCGAGGGAATGTCGGGCGCGCGCAGCACCGCGAAGTTGGCCTGGCGGTGGGGCTTCTGCAGCGGCGTGAACGGCGGGTGCAGCTTGGTCACCACGGTCTCGGCCATCAGCGACGCGTTGTTCGCGGTCTCGCGGTGCATCAGGTCCAGGAGGATGGTGCGCACCGCTTGCGGATGCCGCGACAGGTCGAGCCCGCCGAGACGATCGACCGCGTTCTCGCGCACCGCCAGCCCCGCCGTCATGGCGTCCGACGCTTCGTCGGCCAGCGTGTAGACCGAGAAGCCGCGCTGGCGCGGATTGGGCACCGAGTCGGCGTGCAGCGATAGGAACAGCTGGGCGCGGCTGGCGCGCGCCGAGCGCACGCGCTCGCCGAGCGCGATGAAACTGTCGTCGGTGCGCGTCAGCACGATTTGGTAGCGCCCGCTGGCCTCCAACCGGTGCGCCAGGCCGCGCGCGACCGCGAAGGTGATGTCCTTCTCGAAGGTGCCGCCGACCCCGATGGTGCCGGGGTCCTTGCCGCCGTGGCCGGCGTCGAGCGCGATGATCGCCTTGGGCTTGGGGGCTGCCGGCTTGCGCCCCTTGGGCGCCGGCGCGGCGAGCGCCGAGCCGGCCGCCATGGTGCCGAGCGCGCCGCCGATGAGGAAATCCCGTCGCTTCATGATTGCCAGTTAGCGTCGCTCTCTGAGTCGAGGACTCAGTTCAATTAGCCAAGTGGCTGATTTACCTAATCGAAATCGCCTCGTAAGTCAAACGTTAAGCTTTGACATCGAGCGTGCTGCCGGTCGATGCGGCCGTCGGTTCGGCCGGTTCGATTGCCACCGGCTGCCCGGCGATGGTAACCAAGTCCTTGGGATTGTTTGATTTTCCCGATGTTTCCGGGGTTCTTGCCGGGCTCTGCGGGGGCTTGGCCCCGGCCTCGGCATCGGCCTGGGCGCGCTCGCGCTCGAGGTCGCGCAGGGCTTCGTCCAGCGAGCGTAGCGGGCGCTGCAGATAGGGGCTGATCGGCTTGACCACGGGCCGGTGCGTGCAAGCCGCGAACCACGGTTAAGCATCTGATTTTACGTGGTTAATTATTCCTTGTACGGGGCTGGCGCGGCAGGTTTTGCCGCGGCCGGCGTAAATTTCCGGGCACCGGACGTTCAGCCGTTCTGGGTGCGGTGCGCGCGCACCTCGGCGAGCGCGCCCTCGCGCATCAGCGTGATCTCGGTCGAGGCGGCGATCAGGTCGTAGCCGTGATCGAACATCTGCTGCGGCGTGCGGCCCGCGAACGCGATGCTGCCGAGCTTCTTGCCCGCCGCCTTGATGGCGCGCTCGGCGCGCGTGATCAGCGCCATCACGTCGGGATGCTCGATGTTGCCGAAATGCCCGGCGGTGCCGGCGAGATCGTTGGGGCCGATCAACAGCATGTCGATGCCCTCGACCGCGGCGATCGCCTCGATGTTCTCGACCGCGCGCTTCGACTCGATCTGGCAGATGATCACGAGGTTGTCGGCGGCGGTCTTGTAGTAGTCCGGCGTGGCGATGCCGTAGTTGGCGCCGCGCACGACCTGATAGGCGCTGCCGCGAAAGCCGAGCGGCGGATAACGGCAGGCGCGGACCGCCTGCTCGGCCTGCTCTCGGGTGTCGATCGCCGGGATCATCACGCTCTCGACGCCGATGTCGAGCGCGCGCTTGAGATAGACGGGGTCGTTCCAGGGCACGCGCATCATGCTCGCCGCTGGTGTCGCGGACATTGCCTGCAGCAGCGCGACGGAGTCGCTGAGCGAGGCCGGCCCGTGCTCGTTGTCGATCAACAGGAAATCATAGCCGCAGAATGCCAGCATCTCGGCGGCGATCGGGCTGTTGATCTGCAGCCAGCAACCGAGCGCCTTCTTGCCGGCGGCCAGCCGCTGCTTCAGGGGATTGGTGCGATACATGGTGTCTCCGCGTTGTTCGGGCGTCTCAGCGCTTTGGTCGGGTCGATTTCCGCTTCGGGCGTTGCTTGGTTCCCGCCAGCCGTAGACCGCGCACCACCGATCGTTGAGGCGCGCCGACCTCGTCGCCTGGCGGCGGCGGTTCGGTGCCCAGTCGGTCAAGCACAGCCAACGCGGTCCGGACTTCGGCTCGCGCGAGACGTTTGCGGAAATAGCTCTCGAGGCGTAACGCAGACAGCTTTTCGGCCACCGCGACGTTGATGAACTGGTTGATGCTGGCCCCCTCCTCGTCGACTAGCCGACGTACCTCATCGAGCAGCGAGGCCTGGAGGCGAAGAGGATAGTTGCTCTGAGTCATCGGCGTTGCTCCTGAACGTAACGCCACACCGGGCCAGGCCGGCCGACATTGATGCCGAACCTCTCAGCACCGACATAGTCGTCGACATTGAATGTCACAATCCAAGCGGCGTGGCCGTTGACGGCGGTCTCCAGCACCATCTCATCTCCCGGATCCCGCAAAGCGGGGCGCCAGAGATAAGAGATCGCCACTCGCTCGCCCTGTCGAACGATCGCGTCCAGCAGCAAATGAACGTCCGCCTCTGATGCTCGGGACCTCCTCAGGTGTTCCGGTCGCATCAACACCGCTTCGTACTCAAGGGCGAGCGGCACCGAAATCAACATGGCGACCTCCTGTCGCAGCGCGGCTCGTAGCCATAGCCGCGAAGCGCCCCCAGGGCTGAGAAACGCAGACAGGACGACGTCGG
>JACQAI010000604.1 GCA_016195115.1 Pseudomonadota bacterium | reverse complement strand
TTCGTCGCGCAGTCCGGCAACCAGATAATCGGCCTGCTGCACGTCTATGCCCGGCCGGCGATCGAGCGGCCGACCGAGGCCGTCGTCCAGTCGCTGGTGGTCGACGCAACGCGGCGCAAGAGCGGCATCGGCAGCATCCTGATGGACACCGCCGAGCGCTGGGCCGCCGCGCGCGGCCTCACCACGGTGGCGCTGAGCTCCAACGTCGTGCGCACCGAGGCGCACGCTTTCTACCAGGGACGCGGCTATGCGATCGCGGCGACCAGCCACGTGTTTCGCAAGACCATCGGCGCTTAGGTCCAGCCGCCGTCGATCACGAAGTTCTGCGCGGTCGCCATTCGGCTGTCGTCGGCGGCCAGCCACAGGACCAGCCGCGCGACGTCGGCCGGATAGAGCTTCTCCTTGAGGCACTGCGCCTCGAACAGCGCGCGCTCGCTGTCCGGGGTCAGCCACAATTCGACCTGGCGCTCGGTCATGATCCAGCCGGGCACCACGGCGTTGACGCGGATGCGATCGGGCCCGAGATCGCGCGCCAGCGCGCGGGTCAGCCCGACGACTGCCGCTTTCGCGGTGAGGTAGACGGGCATGTTGGGGATCGCGAGCATCCAGCTCACCGAGCTGAAATTGATGATCGAGCCGCCGCCGCTCGCCTTCATGCCCGGCGCCACCGCCTGGGCGAGGAAGAACTGGTGGCGCAGATTGACCGCCATGCGCTCGTCCCAGAACTCCGGCGTCACCGCGGCGATGGCGTGGCGGTCGTCGCGCGCCGCGTTGTTGACCAGCACGGTGACGGGCCCGAGTCGGGCCGCCGTCGTCTCGGCGGCCTGGTGCAGCGCACGGGTGTCGCGCAGGTCGCAGGGCAGGAACAGCGCCGCGTCACCCAGGCGCGCGGCTAGGCCACGCCCCGCCGGCTCGTCGATGTCGAGAAACCCGACCTTGCTGCCCTGGGCGACGAAATGCTCGACCAGCGCCGCGCCGATCCCGGTGGCGCCGCCCGAGACCAGCACCGCGCGGTCGCGCAAGCTCGGATAGCTGGCGAAGCTCGTCATGCGCATCCTCCCGTTGCCGCCGTCGCATCGGGCCAGTCTGCATCGCGCCGCCGCGCGCGCAACCCCGTTGGCGCCAAAACGACGAAGCCGGCCACAAGAGCCGGCTTCGACGCCACAGGCGGCAGACGGCTACTTCGAGGGAGTCCCCGGAGTCGTGGTGCCGGCACCCATGCCGCTCGAACCCGCGGTGCCCGACGCGCCGCTCGACGCCGGCGTGGTCACGCGGGGCGCGCTGCCCGACGCACCGGCGTTCGCGGCCTTCCAGTCGGGCATCGCCTTCAGCTGATCGGCGGTCTTCGACAGCCGGAAGCCTTCCCTAGCGCTATCCCAGTTGAACTGGTCGATCGCGATCGCGACGTCGCGGCCGCCGACACCGAGCACGCCGCCCGACTTCACGACCAGCCGGTCGATCGCCTTGGACTGCGGATTGATCAGCACGGTGTCGATGCTGCCGAGCTTCCTGTCGTCGGCGCCGTAGACATCGGTGCCCTTGATCTTGGAGACGTCCTCCTGGGTCAGGGGATTGGGCAGCGGCGCGCGCGGGGTCGACATCTGGGTCGCGTTGGGAGGGCTGCCGCGGGTCGTCGGGCCACTGCCCGGAGACTGCGCCAACACCGGACCGGCAACCAGGGCGAGAGCCGCCGTCGCCGCAAGCAGGGACGTACGCATAACGGACCTCATTGGTAGTGGCTCGTGACGACTCAACAGGCCGCGGCGGCGGCCGTTCCCTCAAATTTCGCTAATGCGTAAGGCAACTCGCGATGGCGTGCGCCATCCGACCTAGTCCGGCCGGTTTATGCGCTCCGCACTCCTGCCTACGCCGCTCTAGTTGCGGTGCCACAATTGCCAGTAGCCCTTGGCGCCAACCTGACGCCAGCCGTGCTGCTCCGGCGTCGCGCCGAGATATTTCTCGACATAGAACGGCCAGTCGGCGAACCAGCGCACGTCGCGCGCCGCCAGATAGTCCCACATGCGCGCCTGGTAGGGGATCGCTTCGCGATTGACCTTGCCGTCGACATTGACGACGCGCGGCCGGAAATAATTCAGCGTGCCGGTTTGTCCCGCGGCGACCGCGTCGGCCTCCGGCACGTGCTCGGCGATCAGCGCCAGCTGCTCCCAGTAGACCGTCTCGACGTGCAGGGTGCGGCCGTGCTGCGCCAGCACCGCCGAAATCACGGTCGGCAGGCACAGCATGGCCACGAGCGCGCCTGCCCACACCGGCCGGCGCAGCGCCAACGGCGCCGCCCACCACGCGATCGACACGCAAGCCGGCAGCGCCACCGGGAACAGATAGCGGTAGTAGAACCAGTAGGCGATGAAGCTGAGGCCGTAATAGAGCGCCAGCGCGCCGATCGCCGTCGCCAGCACGAGGCCGAACCCGAGCGTGTGCCGCGTGCCAGGACGCGGCGGCCGGCCGGCCTGGCGCACCGCGCGGAGGATCAGCACCAGCAGCGCGGCGATCACGAGGGCGCGCAGCCCGCTCAACAGAATGCCGTCGTGGAACAGCTCGTCGTAACGGCCGAGCCACAAGGTCGGCAGGCTGGAGGCGCCGAGCGCCCAGAGCACCCAGCGCAGGCGGCGCTCGAACAGGCCCCATTCCTGCTGCGCCGTGCCGCTGGTCGGCATCAGCGAGCCGAACTCAAAAAAATTGTAGGCCCACCACGGCGACGACACGATGAGGGCGATCGCCGCCGGCGCGCCGGCGCGCCACAGCGCGGCCAGCGGGTCGGTGCGCCAGCGCGTGATCAACTGCCAGGCCGCGAACAGCGCGACGAACACCGCGCTGTCGATGCGCGCCAGCACCAGCAGGCCGAGCAGACCGCCGAAGATCACCGGTCCGCCCGGGCGCTCGAACCAGCCGCGCTGGTAGAGCCGCCACGCCAGCGCGTAGAGGAACAGCACGCAACCGGTTTCGAGACCGTTGAAGTGATGCATGAACGTGAGGAAGCCGCCGGCATAGAGCAAGGTCGCGAGCCAACGCCGCAGCGCGCGCGTCGGCCCGGCGTCCTCGACCGCGTCGGCCGCGAGCGCGCCGACCAGCCAGCCGGTGGCGACGTAGAGCAGCCACGACACCGCGATGACGAGCCGCAGCGCCAGCACCTCGTCGCCGGCGCTGATGCGATAGGCGGCGGCCTCCACGAAGGTGAACAGCGGCTGGAAGCCGTTGGTCGGTTGGCGGCCATCGGCGGTGACGCCGGCCCCCGCCGCGACATTGCGCGCCACCGCCAGGCTGTAGAAGCCATCCTCGGTCAACGGCGTCGCGAACACCATGGCGGCCGGCCGGAACGTCAGCGCGCCGGTCGCGAGCGCCAGCAGCGCGGCCAGCGCGATCAGCCAGCCGCGCAGTCCCCGCGCCGTCATGGTCGGGGCTGCCGGAATGCTTGACGGATCACGGGCTGCGGCCTACCTACGCTCATGACTCCAAGGGCTTGCGCGTCGACGACATGGCTAAGCTTTCGATTATCACTGCTCCCGATCCCCGGCTGAAACTCAAGGCAAAACCGGTCGGCACCGTCGACACCGAGATCCGCCAGCTGATGGACGACATGCTCGAGACCATGTACGCCGCACCCGGGATCGGCCTGGCGGCGCCCCAGGTCGGCGTCCTCAAGCGCGTCCTGGTGCTCGACATCGCGCCGAGCGGCGAGCCGCGTCAGCCGCTGCGCGTCGCCGATCCGCAGATCGTCTGGGCCGCGGACGAGGACGCGACCTACGAGGAGGGCTGCCTGTCGCTGCCCGAGCACTACGCCGACGTCGCGCGCCCGGCCGCCGTCAAGGTGCGCTTTCGCGACTACGACAACGCGCTGATCGAGCTCGACGCCGAGGGGCTGCTCGCGACCTGCTTGCAGCACGAGATGGACCATCTCGAGGGCGTCCTGTTCGTCGACCACATCTCGGCGCTGAAGCGCAACATCATCCTGCGCAAGCTCGTGAAGGCGCGCAAACTCGCCGCCGCCGACGCCGACGCCTGAGCGGCCCTTGACTCTTGGCGACCGCCCGCGCCTGGCCTTTCTCGGAACGCCCGACTTCGCCGCGACCAGCCTGCGCGCGCTGATCGATGCCGGCGCGCCGCCGCTGTGCGTCTATGCCCAGCCGCCGCGCCCGGCCGGGCGCGGCCAGCAGCCGCAGCCGTCGCCGGTCGAGCGCCTCGCGCGCGATGCCGGGCTTGCCGTGCGCACGCCGGCCCGGCTGCGCGATCCGGATGCGATCCGCGACTTCGCCGCGCTCGAGCTCGATCTGGCGGTGGTCGCCGCCTACGGCCTGATCCTGCCGCAAGCGTTGCTCGACGCGCCGCGGCGCGGCTGCATCAACCTGCACGCCTCGTTGCTGCCGCGCTGGCGCGGCGCGGCACCGATCCAGCGCGCCATCCTGGCCGGCGACACCGTCACGGGCATCACCCTGATGCAGATGGACGCCGGCCTCGACACCGGCGCGATGCTGCGCCAGGAGGCGCTGCCGATCGCGCCCGACGCGACCGGCGGCGCGCTGCACGACGCTTTGGCGGCGCTCGCCGCGCGGCTCCTGGTCGACAGCCTGCCCGATCTCCTGGCCGGACGCCTTGCCGCGACGCCGCAGCCGAGCGACGGCGTGACCTACGCGGCCAAGCTGGAGCGCACCGAGCCCAAGCTCGACTGGACCAAGCCGGCGGTCGAGCTGGCGCGTGCGGTACGCGCCTTCGCGCCGCGCCCCGGCGCCTACGCCGAGCACAGCGGCGAGCGCATCAAGATCCTGGCCGCCGCGGTCGAGACCGGCCGCGGCGCGCCGGGCACCCTGCTCGACGATCGCCTGCTGGTCGCCTGCGGCGAACAGGCGCTGCGCTTGACCCGTCTGCAGCGTGCCGGCCGCGCGCCGCTCGAGGCCGAGGCGTTCCGGCGCGGCTTCGCACTGCCCGCCGGCGGCCGCTTCGAGCCGTGAGCACGACATGCCGCGCTATCGCCTGACCCTGGAGTATGACGGCACGCCGTTCGTCGGCTGGCAGCGCCAGGACAACGGCCCCTCGGTGCAGGCGGCGGTCGAGGCGGCGGTGGCGCGCTTCTCGGGCGACACCGTGACGGCGACCGCGGCCGGGCGCACCGACGCCGGCGTCCACGCGCGCGGCCAGGTGGTCCACATCGACCTCAGCCGCGCGTGGGATGCGTTCCGCGTCTCGGAGGCGCTCAACCACCACCTCAAGCCGGATCCGATCGCGGTGCTCGACGCCGCGGCGGTCGGCAACGATTTTCATGCCCGCTTCTCGGCGACCGAGCGGCGCTATCGCTACTGCATCGCCAACCGACGCGCGCCGCTGGCACTCGAACGCGAGCGCGCCTGGCAGGTCAACCAGCCGCTCGACGCCGACGCCATGCACGCCGCGGCGGCGCGCCTGATCGGCAAGCACGATTTCTCGACCTTCCGCGCCAGCCTGTGCCAGGCCGCCTCGCCGGTCAAAACCCTGAGCCGCATCGCCGTCGCGCGCGACGGCGATGCGGTTCTGATCGAGGCCGCCGCGCCGTCGTTCCTGCACCACCAGGTGCGCAATATCGCCGGCACCCTGCTGCTGGTCGGGCTCGGCAAATGGACCGCCGACGATGTGTCCGACGCGCTGGCGGCGCGCAACCGCGCCCGCGGCGGCGAAACCGCGCCGGCGCATGGTCTCTATCTCATGGCGGTGCGGTACGATCCTACGCCGCCAGCAGAAGCTGGGTGATACGCGTCATCACGAGGTAGAGGACGAGATCGAGCAGCACGAGGGCGACGGCGACGCTCGCCGACACCATGAGACCGATCCGGGCGATGAACCACTGGTAGATCAGCACCGAGATGAGCGCGACGAGCGACAGCAGGTTGTAGAGCGGCGCCGGCAGCAAGGTCCCCAGCCCGGCGACCATGAGGAACAGTCCGGCCGCGGGCACATTGGCCCAGTTGTAGGGCACCAGGTAGTCGAAATACCGCTCCCGACGCTTCAGCAGGTCGACCGCGAACAGCATGGCGAACGGGTAGATGAGCCAGCCGATCGCGTAGGAGATGATCTCGACGGCGACGGCGCGCGGCACGCCGGTGCCGGCGGGCACTTCGCCGGTCAGGATCAGCACGGCGATGCGCACGGGCGCGACCATGGCGGCGGCAACGAACGAGCGCCAGAAGCCGCCGAGCGTGCGATCGAAGAACTTGAGCCCGCCGGCGTCGAGCTGCGCCAGCCGGATCGCGCCCTGCAATGCGGCGGCGATCTCGGTGGTGCTTGCAGCCATCACGTGGCTCGGCCGAGGAAATCCTCGAGCATGGCGGCGTAGACGTCGACCAGACGGCGGATGTCGGAGAGCGCCGCGCGCTCGTCGACCTTGTGCATGGTCTGACTGACCAGGCCGAACTCGATGACCGGGCAGTGGTAACGGATGAAGCGCGCGTCCGAGGTGCCGCCGGTGGTGCTGAGCTCGGGCGCGCGGCCGAGCACCGCGCGGCACGCCTTGACGAGGAGGTCGCTCAACGGGCCGGGTGGCGTCAAGAACGCTTCGCCCGAGATGCTGACGTCGAGTCGGTACGGCACGCCCACGGCGTCGAGCCGGCGGCGCAGCCGCGCATCGAGCGCAGCACCGGTGTGCAGATCGTTGAAGCGGATGTTGAAGCCGGCGGTGGCGGTGGCCGGGATCAGGTTGGTGGTCGGGTTGCCGACGTCGACCGTGACGATCTCGAGGTTGGAGCGCTGGAAGTGCGGCGTGCCGTCGTCGAGGTGCTCGGCGTCGAGCGCGCCCAGTAGCTTCACGAGCTTGGGCACCGGGTTGTCGGCGAGATCGGGATAGGCGACGTGGCCTTGCACGCCGTCGACCAACAGCCGGCCGTTGAGGCTGCCGCGCCGGCCGATCTTGGCCATCTCGCCGAGCACCGTCGGGTTGGTCGGCTCGCCGACCACGCACACGTCGATGCGCTCGCCGCGCGCCTCGAGCCAGCGCAGCATCTTGACCGTGCCGTTGATCGCCGGCCCTTCTTCGTCGCCAGTGATCAAGAAGCTGATGCTGCCCGGCAAGGCGGGTTGGCGCGCCAGGATGCGCTCGGCGGCCGCGACGAACGCCGCGATCGCGCCCTTCATGTCCGAGGCGCCGCGGCCGAACAGCAGGTCGCCGTGGATGGCGGCGCCGAACGGGTCGACCGACCAAGATTCCGGCCGCCCGACCGGCACGACGTCGGTATGACCGGCGAAGCAGAAATGCGGCGCCCGCGTGCCGATGCGGGCATAGAGGTTGTCGATGTCGGCGGTACCGGGCTCGGCGAAGTGCAGCTTGTGACAGGTGAAGCCGAGCGCCTCGAGGTGCTGCGCCAGCACGTCGAGCGCGCCGGCGTCGGCCGGCGTCACGCTCGGGCAGCGGATCAGGTCTTGCGCCAGCGCGATCGGATCGAGCGCCGCCGGCGCGCTCGCTTGCGCCACGCTCACGCGCGCAGCAACTCGTTGATCGCGGTCTTCTCGCGCGTCTGCGCGTCGACGCGCTTGACGATCACGGCGCAGTAGAGCGACGGCCCGGGGGCGCCGTTGGGCAGCGGCGCGCCCGGCAGGCTGCCGGGCACGACCACCGAATAGGCCGGCACGCGGCCCTGCATG
>JACQAI010000603.1 GCA_016195115.1 Pseudomonadota bacterium | reverse complement strand
GTACAAGTCGTTAACACATAAATATTGCCGAGAGCAAGAGTCGCCTCGGTGAGAGGGCTCAGGTAATCACCGAGATAGATGGCTCGGGTCCACTAGCTCCACCACGTCGACTGCTGCGAATTTCGGTGCACGGGCCGGCGACCGGCGCGCTAATCTACCCGTGCTGCGATCATCGGCGGATTCATCTGGATGCTCGCGAGATTGACTACGCGCCGAGCGCGCGCCGGATCTGGGCGGCGCCGGCGGTGAGCGCCCGCAGCTTGGCGTAGGACAGCGTGCGGTCGAGCGGCGCCAAGCCGCAGTTGGTGCACGGGAACAGGCGCTCGGGGGGCACGAAGGCGAGTGCGCGCCGGATCGTGTCCGCGACTTGCTCGGGGCTCTCGACCATGTCGGTCGCGACGTCGATCGCGCCAACCAATACGTCCTTGCCCTTCAGCAAGCCGAGTAGCTCAAGCGGTACGCGCGAGTTGGCGCATTCGAGTGAAACCTGATCGATCCGGCTGGCCGCCAGCGCCGGAAAGATTTCCTCGTATTGGCGCCATTCGCTGCCCAGTGATTGTTTCCACTCGACATTGGCTTTGATGCCGTAGCCGTAGCAGATGTGCACCGCGGTCTTGCATGTGAGGCCCGCGCACGCGCGATGCAGGGCTTCAATGCCCCATTCCTTGACGGCGTCCATGTAGACGTTGAAAGCCGGCTCATCGAATTGGATGACGTCGACGCCGAGCGCCTCGAGATCGCGCGCCTCCTGGTTGAGCAGATCGGCGAAAGCCATCGCCATCTTGACGCGATCGCCGTAATAGCCGTCGGCCAAGGTGTCGACGATCGTCATCGGCCCAGGCAGGGTGAACTTGAGCTTGCGCGTGGTGTGCGCCCGCGCGATCCGCACTTCGGTCGCATGCACCGGCGCCTTGCGCCGGAGCGCCGCGGTCACGGTCGGGACCTGGGCGTCGTAGCGGTTGTTGCGGATCCCCATGGTGACCCGCTTGGCGAAATCGACGCCCTCGAGCTGCTCGAGGAAGCCGTGGACGAAATGCTGGCGCGACTGCTCGCCGTCGGTGACGATGTCGATGCCGGCGTCCTCCTGTTCCTTGAGCGCCAACACGGTGGCGTCGCGCTTGGCGTCGGCCAACGCCTCGCCGGTATGCTGCCAAGGCGCCCACAGCATCTTCGGGGTCGCGAGCCACGCCGGCTTCGGCAGGCTGCCCGCGATCGTGGTCTCCAGCATGACGCGTCCTCCCGTGGTGTTCCGGGCGAGCCTAGCGGCGGCCCAGAACCCGGCCAAGCGTGGGCAAGTGGGAGACCTTATTCCGCCGGGACGGCGAGCGGTGCCGGCTTGGCGACGGCGCGGGCGCCGCCCATGAACAGCAGGCTGGCGAGCAGCAAGGTCGCGACCAGGACCAGCACCAGATCGGGCCGTCCGGAGTCGATCAGGAAGCCGAACGGCACCGGGGTGAGCGCGGCGCCGAGCGGCAGGCCGGCGCTGACGAAGCCGAACACCTTGCCGATCTGACCGGGCGGCGACGCGTCCTTGACCATGACGTCGCGCGGCGTGCGGCTGGCGCCATAGAGGAGCCCGGCCGCGAACAGCAGGCCGATCGTCGGCAGTTCGCTCAGCGGCAGCGTCCCGACCACCAGGATCAGGGAGGACGCCACCACCGTCATGACGATGGCGAAGGTCAAGTGTCGCGTCGTCCGATCGACCGCCCAGCCGCCGACCAGCACCCCGCTGGTGCCGCCGACCATGTACGCCGTCAGCGCCGACGAGCCCGCCTCGAGGCTCATGCCTTTGACCGTATGCAGCACCGTGATGAGCCAGGCTTGAATGCCCGAGCCGGCCATCGCGCTCAACAGGAAGAAGCCGAAGAACAGCAGCATGGGCCGGCTCAGCAGGAACCCGCCGCCGCTCAGCAGCGAACCGCTCCTGGGCGTCCGTTCACGGGCTTGGTCGTGCAGGATGCGGCTCTGCCACAGGATCGCGAGCACCATCGGGATGCCGACCAGGCCGACCGTGAGCAAGCTGGCGCGCCAGCCGATCGCCAGCACCAGCACCGCGGTGATCGGCGGCGCCAAGGACGAGCCCAGATTGCCGCTGAAGGTGTGGACGGCGAACGAGCGGCCCATGCGCTCGCGCGCGACCGAGCCGCTCAGAATCGCGTAATCGGCCGGATGGATCACCGAGTTGCCCAGGCCCGACAGCATCGCGAGCACGACGATCTGCCAATACGCGGTCGCCGCCGCCATGCCGGAGATCGACAGGGTCATGAGCAACGTGCCGCCGACCAGGAACCGCCGCGCGCCGTAGCGGTCGACCAGGAAGCCGACCGGCGTCTGCGCGATCGCCGTGGTCGCCGACATCAGCGCCAGCGACAGGCCGAGCTCGGCGAACGACACGCCGAAGCTCTGCTGCCAGGCCAGGAACAGCGGCGGCAGGCACAGCCCGTAATAGTGCGATAGGAAATGGCCGGTGCCGATCAGGGTATTGACCCGAGCATCCCGGCCGAACGCGACGCGCATCACCCTATGCTGGCACAGTTTCGCCGCAGCCGACAGCCGCCGGGCCCCCCGCCGCGCGCATGGCTGCTCCGCCCACCGTCAGGAGTTGAAGACCTCTGGGTTGACGACGTTCTCGCGGATCGGGCTGCCGTCGAGCACGCTCAGGATGTTGCGCATCGCGGCCACGGCCGCGCGCTCGGCCGACTCGACCGTGCCGGCGGCCATGTGCGGCGACGCCACCAGGTTGGGCAGCGTGAGGAGCGGATTGTCGGTCGGCGTCGGCTCCTGCTCGAAGACGTCGAGCCCGGCGCCGGCCAGCTTGCCCGACCTGAGCGCCTGGTACAGCGCCGCCTCCTCGACCAGACCGCCGCGCGCCGCATTGACGAGATAGGCCGACGGCTTCAGGCGAGCGAGTCGGGCGGCCCCGAACATCCCCACGGTCTCGCGGTTCTTCGGACAGTGGATGGTGATGAAATCCGCCCGCGGCAGCGCCGCGTCGAGATCGGCGACCGGCTCGCAGCCCGCGGCGCGGATGGTATCCGCGGCGACGTAGGGGTCGTAGACCAGGACCGACATCTCCATCCCGAGACCGCGTTTGGCGACGCGCGTGCCGATGCGCCCGAACCCGACGATCAGCAGGGTCTTGGCGAAGAACTCGGCCGGCCGATCGGCGGCCTTGTCGCCCCAGCGACCGGTCACCACGAGTTCGTGGAGGCGGCGACCGCGCTTCGCCACCGTCATCATGAGGTAGAAGGTCTGCTCGGCGACCGAGACCGAGTTGGCGGTGCCGACGACCATCAGGGGGATGCGCCGCGCGGTCAACGCCGGCACGTCGACCGCGTCGTAGCCGACGCCGAGCCGGGTCACCACCTTGAGGCGCGGCGCCGCCGCGAGCTCGGCGGCGCCGAACGGCGACGGGCCGCCCAGCGCGATGCCGTCGAGCTCGCGCAGCATGGCGTGGAAGTCCGGGGTCGGCGTCCCCGCCTTGTACGGCCGCGCCTCGACGTCATCGCGCTTGGCGATAAAGTCCCAGCCTGCCTGCGCCATGGTGGTGGACGCCAGAACCTGCTTCTTGTTGGTCGCCATCCTCCGCTCCTCCAACTCTATTCAACGTCATTGCGAGCGCAGCGAAGCAACCCATGAGTCGCGCGACGGCCCGCTGGGTTGCTTCGTCGCTGCGCTCCTCGCAATGACAGATCGATTAGAACGCCAGCTTGTCGCCGGGGTTGATCACCATGACCTTGGTCGTGGTCTTGCCCAGCGCCGCGATGTACTCCTGCGGCGTGCCCTTGAGCTGCGGGATCGTGCCGTAGTGCATCGGCACGGCGAACTTCGCCTTCAGCCACTCCTTGGTCGCGTAGGCGGCATCCTTCGGGTCCATCACGAAGTGGCCACCGATCGGAATCATGACCAGATCGGGCTTGTAGTAGCTGCCGATGAAGCGCAGGTCGCCGAACAGCCCGGTGTCGCCCATGTGGTAGATCTTGAAGCCGTTCTCGAGCTGGATGATGAAGCCGATCGGCTCGCCGCCGACGTGGGTCTCGTCCTTGCCGGTCGCCGGATTCTTCCAGACCATCTCCGAGCTGTGCTCGGCATGGACCTGGGTGATCTTGATGTCGGGCCCGAGCGGTGTGACCGTGCCGCTCTTGCTAAAGCGGATCGACAGCTCGGGCGGCAGAAGGCCGAGGGTGATCAGCGACTGGTTGAGGCCGGCCGGCGCGTAGACCGGCACGTTGTACTTCTTGGCAAGATCGACGGCGTCGCCCAGATGGTCGCCGTGGCCGTGGGTGACCAGGATCACGTCCATCTTGCCGATCGCGTCGAGGTTCTTGTACTGCGCCGGCGTCTTCGGATTGTTGACCAGCCAGGGGTCGATCACGATCACCTTGCCGGTGACGGTGGTGATCTTCCACGCCGCCTGACCCAGCCACAGCGCTTCGATCTTGCCTTGCGCCAGCGCGCCCGAGGTGCTCCACAGCAGCGCCGTCAGCGCCGCAATCCACAGACCCCACCGCATGATTCCCCCCGTCGATCGTTCGGCAAGGCCGAGTGTTGCCGGTCCGGCACCGATTGGCCAGAGGGTAGCGCCGCGTCGGCTCCCGTGATCGCGCTGTCGTCGGCGGGTCACTCGGCCGTCACGCGATCGTGCTACGTGAGCGCGGGAGCCTCGCGGGGAGAAGCCGTGCCCATGGCCCAGCTGACGCGCTTCGTCCACGCCATGCGGATCTTGGCCCGCCGGATCGCCGACACGCGCCGCTTCAAGGATTGGCGCAGCGCGCGTCAGAGTCGCCGCGGGCGCTGAGCGCCCGCCTCCCGCACGGCCGATTTCCTCGGCGCCGGCACGGGCTCTAGACTGGGCTTCGGCCGGCGAAGGAGGATGTCGTGGACGAAGTGATTGTGCGCGGCCGCTACGTGCTGACCGACGCGCGGCGCGGACCGGCCGGGATACTCGATGACGGCGCCATCCGGGTCGCCGGCGGCACCGTCGCAGAGGTCGGCGCGTTCGCCGAGCTCAGCGCGCGCCATCCGGCGGTGCCGGTCAAGGGCAACGGCAAGCAGCTCCTGATGCCCGGGCTGATCGACGCGCATTGCCACGGCCGCGGCCTGTCGCCGATCCAGAAGGGCGTACGTCACGACTATCTCGAGAACGCGCTGTTCGATTGGGCCGTCATGCCGGTGCTGCCGCCCGAGCTCACCGCGGGGCTATGCGCGGTGCGCCGCCTGCGCAGCGGCTGCACCACGGTGCACCACAACGGCTTCGACAGCGACAGCCCCGACGCCGCCGCCATCGCCGAGCGCGAAATCGGCGGCTATCTCGACAGCGGCATCCGGCTCGCGTTCTCGCCCGGCATCCGCAACGCCAACAAGCTGGCGTTGGACGAGGCCGGCTTCGTCGAGTCGCTGCCGACCGATCTCCGGACCTGGGCGCGCAGCCGGGCGATCGGCGACGGCGACGCCATGGCGGAGCGCTATTTCACGGTGTTCGATCGCCTCCACCAGCGCTTCGACGGCGCCGAGACGCGTATCCTCTTGTCGCCGTCGTGGGCGCATGGCGCCACCGACAACTTCCTGCGTCGCACCAAGGCGCTCGCCGACCGTCTCGGGGCGCAGATCCACATCCATCTGCTGCAGACGCCAATCCAGAAAGCCTACGGGCTCAGGGCGCACGGTAAGCCGACGCTCGCCTGGCTCGACGACCTCGGCCTGGTCGACCGCAACGTCACGTTCGGGCACGCGATCCACGTCACCGAGGCCGACATCGCGCTGCTGGCGCAGCGCGGCGCTTCGGTGACCACGCATCCGAGCTGCAATCTCAACATGCGCAACGGCTTGGCGCCGGTGTGGCACATGGTGCAGGCAGGCGTGAACGTCGCGATGGGGATGGACGACAAGACCATCAACGACGACGAGGACGGGATCATGGAGCTGCGCATGATTCACAAGCTCCACCGCACGCCCGACTTCGACCTCGCCAAGCCGGCGCTCGACGCCTACGCGGTGCTGGCCATGGGCACCGTCAACGCCGCGCGCGTGTGCGGCTTCGACGGCGTCCTGGGTTCATTGGCACCTGGCATGAAGGCCGACGCCATCCTGGTCGATCTCGAGAGTGTGCTCGAGGATCCCTGGCTCGATCCGGACTTCGACATCGTCGAGGCGTTCCTGCATCGTGCCCGCGGCGCCGACGTCAACACCGTCGTGGTCGGTGGCCGCCTGGTGATCGACGACCGCCAGTGGCGGACGATCGACGTGCCGGCGCTCTACGCCGAGGTGCGCAAGGTCGCAGCCAAGGGCATCAGCGCCGCACAGCGCCAGAACGCCGAGATGCTGCAGCGCCTGAAGCGCCACGCCCACGCCTGGTACGCCGGCTGGTCGGAGCCGATGCTGACGCGCCCGTACTACGCGTGGAACAGCCGCGACTAAGCGGCAGGGGCGAAGCCCCGCGAGC
>JACQAI010000602.1 GCA_016195115.1 Pseudomonadota bacterium | reverse complement strand
GCCGGTGCGGCGACGCGCGGCGGCGTCATGGCTCGAATCCCGGCAGCGGCCGACCGCCCGGGGCGCCGAGCGCCATCACCTTGAAGAGCTGGCCCATCTGGCCGGGCTCGACCAGGCGCGCCAACGCGGCGCGAATGCCGGCCGCGACGCCGGCCGGCTTGCCGCGCAGCAGCGCCTCGGCGCGCGCTTCGATGCCGAGGCGGCGCAGGAACACGCCCTGGGTCACGGGGCCGTGCACCGCGGCGTGGGGGGCGGCGACGCGCGCGAGCGCGGCGAAGTCGACATGCGCCGTCAGGTCGGCCTCGCCGGGCGCGTCGAGCACCGCCTGGGTGCGATGGCCGCGAACCGCCTGCAGGGTATCGCCGGGCGCCGAGACGACATGGCCGTAGTCGATCAGCAGCGCGGTGCCGCCGGCGCCCGTGCAGCGCCGTGCCACGGTCGCGACGACATCGCGCGCCGCCGGCGCCAGCTCGGCGATGCTGCCGAGCGGCGCGCCGACGACCTCGGGGGCCAGCGCGGCGGCGAGCGGCGACGGCGCGGCGGCGGCCGCGAAGGCGAGCCGGTCGGTCGCGTCGACCATGACCCGGCGCTCGCACCAGCCGGCCGCGGTGCGCACCAGCTGATGGATCGGCAGGGCATCGAGGAACTCGTTGGCGATGATCAGCGCCGGCCCGTCGGGCAGCGACGCCAACCCATCATGCCAGGTCGGCGCGGCATCCCCCAGGCACGCGGCCTGGGCGGTGCGCAGGACCGGGCTGGTCTCGATCAGGTGAACGTCGAGCGCGGCGCGAAACCCCGGCGCGGCCTGGGCGATCGCGCGCAATGCGTCGCGCAGCAGCGTGCCGCGGCCGGGGCCGAGCTCGATCAAGTGGATTGGGCGCGGGGCGCCCAATCGTCGCCACATCTCGGCGCACCACAGCCCGATCAGCTCGCCGAACATCTGCGAGATCTCGGGCGCGGTGATGAAGTCGCCGCGCGCGCCCAGCGGGTCGCGCGTGCGGTAGTAGCCGTGCTCGGGGTCGCCGAGCGCACGCGCCATGAAGGCCGCGACATCGATCGGCCCGTGGGCGGCGATCTCGGCGCGGATCATGCGCTCAAGCGAATTCACGGCGGCGGCTCGCGCGCACCACGAGGTAGACGCCGAACAGGATCATCGGCGCCGACAGCAATTGCCCCATGGTGATGACGCCGGCGAACAGGAAACCGAGGAAGGCATCGGGCTGGCGGAACAGCTCGCCGATCGAGCGCGCCGCGCCATAGCCGATCAGGAACACGCCGCTCACCAGGCCGACGCGGTGCCGCGCCCCGGCGCGCTCGACGACGAACAGCAGCACGAACAGCAAGAGGCCCTCGAGCCCGGCCTGGTAGAGCTGGCTGGGATGGCGCGGCAGATCCCCGGCGCCGGGAAACACCATGCCCCACGGCACGTCGGTGACGCGGCCCCACAGCTCGCCGTTGATGAAGTTGGCCAGGCGACCGAAGAAAAGTCCGAACGGCACGCCGCACGCGACGACGTCGGACAGCGCCAAATACGCCACGCCCTGGCGCCGCGCGAACAGCCCGACGGCGAGCAGGACGCCGAGCAGGCCGCCGTGGAACGACATGCCGCCCTGCCACACCTTGAGGGCCTCGAGCGGATGCTCGACATAGAAGTCGGGGCGATAGAACAGCACGTAGCCGAAGCGGCCGCCGAGCACGATGCCGAGCGTCGCCCACAGGATGAAGTCGTCGAACGCCTCGCGGCTCATGACCTGCGGCGGCTTGGCGAGCAGGCGCTTGCACCACCACCAGCCGAGCACGATGCCGGCGATATAGGCGAGCGCGTACCAGCGGATGCCGAACGGGCCGATCTGGATCAGCACCGGATCGATGTTGGGGAAGACCAGCGCGAAGGTCATGCGGGCTTACCGATAGGCATCTTGGGTCGCCAGGAAGTCGCGGACGTAGCGGCCGACGCCGTCCTCGAGCGTGACGAACGGCTCGCGGTAGCCCGCGGCGCGCAGGCCCTCGAGGCGCGCCTCGGTGAAGTACTGGTACTTGTCGCGAATCTCCGGCGGCGTATCGACGTACTCGATGCGCGCCGGCTGGCCGGCCGCGGCGAACACCGCGGTCGCCAGGTCCTTGAAGCTGCGCGCGGCGCCGCTGCCGACATTGAACAGGCCGGACACCGCCGGGGTGTCGTAGAGCCACAGCAGCACCGCGACGCAATCGCCGACCCACACGAAGTCGCGCGACTGCGCGCCGTCGGCGACGCCGCGGCGGTGCGAGCGGAACAAGGTCGCGGCCTTGCCGGCGGCGACCTTCGGCCACAAATGCGCGACCACGCTCTGCTGGCCGCCCTTGTGGTACTCGTTCGGGCCGTAGACGTTGAAGAACTTGAGGCCGGCCCATTGCGGCGGCGTTGGCGCGCCGCCCGCGACCAGGCGGGCGATGCGCCGGTCGAACAGGTGCTTCGACCAGCCGTAGGCGTTGAGCGGCCTGAGGCGCGCCAGCGCCGCGACGTCGAGCGTCGCCTCGAAGCCGGCCGAGCCGTCGCCGTAGGTCGCCGCCGACGAGGCGTAGATCAGCCGCGTGCCGCGCCAGCAGCACCATTCCCAGAGCTTGAGCGACAGCGCGAAATTGTTCTCCGCGATCAGGTCGGCGTTGGTCTCGGTGGTCGCCGAGATCGCGCCCAGGTGGAAGACCGCCTCGATCTCCGGCGCGCGCGCATCGAGCAGCTGGAACAGCTCGCCGGGGGCGACCAGGCCGGCGAGCTCGCGCTTGGCCAGGTTGCGCCACTTGTCGCCGCTGCCCAGCCGGTCGACCGCGACGACCTCATGCTGGCCGCGCTCGTTGAGCGCGGCGATCAGGTTCGAGCCGATGAAGCCGGCGCCGCCGGTGACGACGATCATGCGGGGCCCTGCACGGTCATAGCGGCGGCAGTTATAGGCGGCGCGCCCGGCGGCGGGCAACCGGACGGGCGATCGCGGGCGGGATGGTTGCAGGGCGCGCGCGGCGTACCCATTGTTGAAAGCGGCCAACCCTGGTGTCTGCGCCGGGGCGGCCGCGCGGAGGTGCCATGCAGTCGGAAAACCGCTTCTTCGACGATCTCGCCCGGGTCGCGAGCGGCGCGTTCGGCGCGTTCGCCGGCCTGCGCACCGAGGTCGAGACCCTGGCCAAGCAGCGTTTCGAGCGCCTCCTGGCCGACATGGACCTGGTGCGGCGCGAGGAGTTCGACGCCGTCAAGGCGATGGCCAGCCGGGCGCGCGGCGAGCAGGAGGACCTGGCGGTCCGGGTCGCCGAGCTCGAGGCCACGGTGCGGCAGCTCGAGCAGCGCCTGGGCGGCGCTGAGCCGGTCCCGCCGTCGGGTCCGGGCCGTCCGGGCGGGGGCGACTAGGGCTGCCATCCAGGCATCGAGGCGGCGGCGGGCGGCGTTTCGGCGACGCAGCGCAAGCAATGGGCCCGGTTCTCCTTGCAAGCCGTTGGCAGATTTGGCACCCTACAGCTTGTAGGGGGGTGGGCCCGAACCATACAACATCTCGCAGCTCTCTTGCGGCATCTAATCGCCCCCACGACAAGGAGGTCCCTGGCATGACGGTCGCTCTGGACGTGAGCCGCGAGCCATCGCCGAACCCCCTGGACATCGTCGAAGAGATCGTCGCGGCCAACCAATGGCCGTTCGACCGCGCCAGCGACGACGAGCTGGTGGTTGAGATCAGCGGCAAGTGGTGCGACTACCGGCTCTATTTCATGTGGCGCGACGAGGTCAGCGCGTTGCACTTCACCTGC
>JACQAI010000601.1 GCA_016195115.1 Pseudomonadota bacterium | reverse complement strand
GCCTCGGCGACGAAGCCGCGCACGAACGCTTCGCCGGCCGGTGCCGGATCGCTCGCGACCACGTCATAGCCGCGTGCCAGGAACCAGGCGGCCCACGAGGCGCCGATCGTGCCGGCCCCGATCACCGCAACGGTGCGGACGCCGGCTGGATCCGGATAGCCCATGGTTGCCTCCTCCTTACTCCGCGACCTCGAGCAATCGCTCGGCCACGGCCAGATCCTCGGGGCGGTTGGCATTGAAGAACGGGTCGACCGGCGCGGTCGCGAACTCGACCGTGACGAGGCGATGGCGCGCCGTCCAGACGTCGACCTTGCGGATACCCTCGTCGACCAGCGTGCGGCGCAGATCCTCGGCCAGGCGGACCGGCCATAGGCCGGCCACCGGATGGACCTGCCCGCCCGAGGCGGCCTGCACGAGATCCGCCCCGGCTTGATCGCGCGCGGCAACGAAGCGCGCGATCAAATCCCGCGGGACAAACGGCCCGTCGGTCGGCACCGTGACGATGTCGGCGATGTCGGGCGCGTGCGCGCGCGCCCACAGCATGCCGGTCAGCACGCCGGCGAGCGGTCCGACGAAGCCCTCGACCGCGTCGGCCGCGACCGGCAAACCAAACTCGCCGAACCGCGCCGGATCGCCGTTGGCGTTGATCAGCAGCCGGGTCGCCTGCGGCCGCACGCGCTCGATCACGCGCTCGAGGATCGAGCGGCCGCCGAGCAGGCGCAGGCACTTGTCGCCGCCGCCCATGCGCCGCGACAGCCCGCCCGCGAGCAGCACCGCGACGATGGCGCCGGGTTCGCTCAGGCGGCGTCCTCGTCGAGGCTGGCCTTGCGCTGGGCACGGCGCGGCTCGTCGGCGGCGCTTTCCGGATCGGCGTCGAAGCGGATGCGCTGCTCGCCGGCGAGCGCGATGAAGCGCTTGCCCTTGGCGCGGCCGATCAGGGTCAGGCCGGCGCGGCGCGCCAGCGCCACGCCCCACGCCGTGAAACCCGAGCGGCTGATCAGGATCGGCACGCCCATCTGCACGGTCTTGATCACCATTTCCGAGGTCAGCCGGCCGGTGGTGTAGAACAGCTTGCCCGTTGGCGCGATGGCGTTGAGGTGCATGTAGCCGGCGATCTTGTCGATCGCATTGTGGCGGCCGACGTCCTCCATGTAGATCAGCGGCCGGTCGCGCTCGCACAGCACGCAGCCGTGGATCGCGCCGGCCTCGAGATAGAGGCTCGGCGTCGTGTTGATCTTCTTCGACAGGGCGTAGAGCCACGAGGTGTGCACGACCGCGTCGGGATCGAGCCCGACCTTGTCGAACTTCTCCATGACGTCGCCAAACACGGTGCCTTGAGCGCAGCCCGAGGTCAGCGTCTTCTTCTTGAGCTTGTCCTCGAAGTCGGTCTGGCGCTCGGTGCGCACGACCACCGTCTCGGTCTCCTCGTCGTGCTCGATCGCGGTGATGCGATCGTCGCCCCGCAGCATGTTCTGATTGAGCAGATAGCCGACGGCGAGACAGTCGGGATAGTCGCCGACCGTCATCATGGTGACGATCTCGCGGCCGTTGAGGAACAGAGTCAGCGGCCGCTCGACCGGCACTGCGGTCTCGATCTTGCGCCCCTCGTGGTCGATCCCGGCGACGCGCTCGGTCAGGCGCGGGTCGGCCGGGTTGGGCCGGACGGCGAACTCTTCCATGGCTGGAATATCATCACGGCCACGGCCGGACGCAAGGCGGACGCTTCCCAGGCCCGCCGACCAGGCGCTATGTAGCAGCGGACCGGGGGAACGGGGCGACCGCCGAGATGGGGGATCCTGCGCAGGCACCGGGCGCCGCGCGCGTGCTGTCGATCGGCCTCCGCGCGCTCCTCGCCGCGGCGCTGGCGCTGGGAACCGACGGTGCCCGCGCGCTCCAGCTGGTCGAGACGCCGTCGCTGGCGCGCCAGGTCGCCAGTCATCGCTTGCCGGGCATCGCCGAACGGCTGCCGGCCAGCCCCCTTGTGGTTGAGTTCAAAGAACCATGGGCGGTGATCGGACGCTCCGGCGGCGAGCTCCGCACGCTCACCCGCGCGCGTGACCCGCAGCTCCTGGTCGCGCTCGGCTACACGCGCCTGGTCGGCTACGACGCGCGCTTCCAGCTCGTCCCCGACCTGCTCGAGTCGGTGACGGTCGAGGACGGCCGCAGCTTCACGCTGCGCCTCAGGCCGGGACACAAATGGTCGGACGGCCGCGCGTTCACCGCCGAGGATTTCCGTTACTGGTGGGAGGACGTCGCCAACAACCCGGCGCTGTCGCCGGGCGGCCCGCCCAAGCCGATGCTGGTCGACGGCGAGCCGCCGCGCTTCACGATCATCAACGTCACCACGGTGCGCTTGGCGTGGGCCGTGCCCAATCCGGAATTCCTGCCGGCGCTGGCCGCGGGCGAGCCGCTGGTGATCTATCGACCGGCGCACTACCTCCGCGCTTTCCACGTGCGCCACGCCGACCGCCGCGAGCTCGCGCGCGTGGTCGCGGCGGCGGGCGCGACCGACTGGGCCGCGCTGCACAATCGCCGCGACACCACCTATAGCGGCGCCAATCCCGACATGCCGGTGCTCGGGCCTTGGGTCAACACGACGCTGGCGCCGGCCGACGGCTTCATCGGCGTGCGCAATCCCTACTATCACCGCATCGACCGCGAGGGTCGCCAGCTGCCGTACATCGATCGCGTGGTGTTGACGCGGCCGCCCGGCGAGCAAATCGCCGCGGCGACCTTGGCCGGCGACAGCCAGCTTCAGGCGATCGGGCTCAGCTTCGCGGATGCGCCAGCGCTCGCCGAGGAAGCCGCCCGCGGCCGCTTCGACGTCCGGCTGTGGCCGAGCGCCCGCGGCAGCGCGCTCGCGCTCTATCCCAACGTCAATGCCCAGGACATCCAGTTCCGCAATCTCAACCGCGACCTGCGCTTCCGCCGCGCGCTATCGCTCGGCATCGACCGAGCGAAGCTGAACGAGCGGTTCTTCGCCGGCAAGGCGATCGGCGGCGGCAACGCGCTGCTGCCCGCGAGCCCGCTGTTTCGCGCGCCCAACCGCGCGGCATGGGCGCACTACGACCCGGGACTTGCCAACCAACTGCTCGACCAAGCCGGCCTCGCCCAGCGCGATGGCCACGGCGTGCGGCTGTTGTCGGACGGCCGCCCGGTCGAGCTGCCGGTCGCCTTCGGCGACGACGATCCGGCGATCGCCGATCTGTTGGGTGCGATCCACGAGCAGTTGGGCGCGCTCGGCCTGCGCTTGGCACTGCTGCCGACGCCGCGCGACGCGCTGCGCCGGCGCATCCAATCGGGCGAGGCGGCAATGTCGGCCGGCAGCGGGCTGCCCAACGGCCTGGCGACCGCCGACACCAGCCCGGCCGAATGGGTGCCGACGGACGACCGCCAGCGCCAGTGGCCGCAGTGGGGCCGCTTCGTCGAAAGCCGCGGCCAGGTTGGCGAGGCCCCGACCGACGCCCACGCGCTGCGCCTGATCGACCTCTACCGGCAATGGCGCGCCGCCACCCAGCCAGCGCGCAAGAGCGCGGTCTGGCAGGACATCGCCGACGAAGCCGCCGACGCGGTGTTTTCAGTCGGCACGGTCGCCATGGTACCGCAGCCGGTGGTGGTCGACCGGCGGCTGCGCAACGTCCCGCTCGCCGCACCTCTGCCGCCCGACCTCGGCCTGCAGCTCGGGATCTACCGCGCCGACCAGTTCTGGTTCGAGAAATGAGGCCAATCGCGGCAATCTGAGATAACATTGCCGGAGCGCCATGCGTTTCGCAGAGCTGATATTCGACCCCGTCCAGCGCGCGCTCTATCTCTACTGGCTGAACCGGGCCGGCGACCGGCCGATGCCGGCACGGGCCGACCTCGATCCCCTGGACATGCCGACGCTGGCACTCAGGGACATGGGGCTGATCGACGTCGTCGATGGCGGGCGCGACTTCCACTACCGGCTGGTCGGCACGCACAACGTCAGCCGCATGGGCCTCGACATCACCGGCCGCCTGGCGAGCGAGGTCTATCAGGGCCAGTACCGGGATTTCCTGATGGCGATCTACCGCGAGGTCGTGGCGCGCCGCAGCTGCATCTTGTCGATCGGCGAGTTCGCCATCGCGGGGCCGTCGAATCTGAGCACGACCCGGCTCCTGATGCCGCTGTCGGCCACCGGCGGCGCCATCGACATGATCGTCTACCACAACAGCTCGTCGATCTCCGCGCCGCACGCCCTCGACCCGGCAGCGCCCCGGGTGCCCCGCCGCGGCGTCGAGAAGGCGCGCTACGTCCGCAGCGACTATCTATAGCCGGGCGCGCCGCGCGGCAGGGGGGAAGCCCCGCGAGCGCTGTAAAAGCCCCCGGCGCGGCGTCTCGCCCGCCGCGCTTGTCCTGGTTTGGCGCTCGCGGGGCTTACGCCCCTGCCGCGCCGCGCGGCAGGGGGCGAAATTGCGTCCCGGGACAACTATATCTATGCTCGTGACCGGTATGAGGACCTCGGCATCGTGATCGATCCGTTTGGCCGCAAGATCAGCTATTTGCGCGTGTCGGTGACCGACCGCTGCGACTTCCGCTGCGTCTATTGCATGGCCGAGGACATGACGTTCCTGCCCAAGGCCGAGGTCTTGAGCCTCGAGGAGCTCGACCGGCTGTGCAGCGCGTTCGTGCGCCTGGGCGTGCGCAAGCTGCGGCTGACCGGCGGCGAGCCGCTGGTCCGGCGCAACATCATGAGCCTGGTGCGCAATCTCGGCCGGCACCTCGGCACCGGCGCGCTCGACGAGCTGACCCTGACGACCAACGGCAGCCAGCTGGCGAAATACGCGGGCGAGCTCCGCGCCGCCGGCGTCAAGCGCGTCAACGTCTCGATCGACACGCTCGATGCGGCAAAATTCACCGCGATCACGCGGTGGGGCAAGCTCGAGCAGGTGCTCGATGGCGTGTTCGCGGCCAAGGCCGCGGGCCTGCAGGTCAAGATCAACGCGGTCGCGCTGAAGGGCGTCAACGACGACGAATTCGACCGCATGCTCGCGTGGTGCGGCGAGCACGGCTTCGAGATGACGATCATCGAGGTCATGCCGATGGGCGACATCGGGCCGCAGCGCGTCGATCAATACCTGCCGCTGAGCCTGGTGCGTGCCGATCTCGCCAAGCGCTGGACGCTCGAGGATACCGACTACCAGACGGGCGGGCCGGCGCGCTACGTGACGGTGCGCGAGACCGGACGGCGGCTCGGCTTCATCACGCCCTTGACCCACAATTTCTGCGAAAGCTGCAACCGGGTGCGCCTCACCTGCACCGGCACGCTGTTCATGTGCCTGGGCCAGGAGGACGCCGCCGACCTGCGCGCGCCGCTGCGCGCCAGCATCGATGACGCGCTGCTCGATGGCGCCATTGGCGAAGCCATCGCGCGCAAGCCCAAGGGCCACGACTTCATCATCGATCGCCGCCACCAGACCCCGGCGGTGGCGCGCCACATGAGCGTGACCGGCGGATAGGCGCATGACGCCTCCCGGCTCGCCCTCCGGCGCCGCCGCGGTGCGCGCCCGTCCCGGCGAGACCCGTGCGCGAACCCTCGCTTTCGTCGCCAGCGACGCCGAGGGCGCGCGCGAAGCCGCCGAGGCTCTGACGCGCCGCTACGGCTCGGCCGCGCTCGACGAGGCCGACGTGATCATCGCCCTGGGCGGCGACGGCTTCATGCTCGAGACCTTGCACAAGGGCCTGCCGCGGGCAACGCCGATCTTCGGCATGAACCGCGGCAGCATCGGCTTCCTGCTCAACAAGTACCGCGAGGAAGACCTGCACGAGCGCCTCGACAAGGCGATGCCGGTGGTGCTGCATCCGCTGCGCATGCGCACGACGCGGATCGACGGCAGCCAGGGCGAGGCGCTGGCGATCAACGAGGTGTCGATGCTGCGCCAGACGCGCCAGACCGCCAAGCTGCGCCTCAGCATCAACGGCGTGGTCCGGCTCGACGAGCTGGTGTGCGACGGCCTGCTGCTCGCGACGCCCGCCGGCAGCACGGCCTACAACCTGTCGGTCCACGGCCCGATCATTCCGCTCGGCGCCAATATTCTGGCGCTGACCCCGATCAGCGCGTTTCGGCCGCGCCGTTGGCGCGGCGCGCTGCTGCCGCACGACGCCGTGGTCGGCATCGAGATCCTGGAGCCCGACAAGCGGCCGGTCAGCGCGGTCGCCGACTACACCGAGGTGCGCGAGGTCGGCACGGTCGAGATCCGCGTCGACAGCAGCGTCGCGCTGACCTTGCTGTTCGACCCCGACCAGCACCTCGAGGAGCGCATGCTCAAGGAGCAGTTCATGCCCTGATCAGAGGACAGAGGACCGACATCGGACGACAGAAGATCCGTCGTCTGTCTTCTGTCGTCTGTCCTCTTATTCCGCGGCGGCGGCGGGCGCCAGCGAGATGCCGAGGGCCTCGAGGTCGGGCGCGATGCGCGGGCTCAGCAGCCCGACCTTGCGCAGATTGCGGACCAAGCCGCCATGGAGGTCGCGCCGGAAGAACTTGCGGAAGGCGGTCTCCTCGCCGCCGGCGGCGCGCTCGCGGCGCAGCTGCTTGATCTCGTCGATCTCGGCCTTGCTGAAGCCCATGTCCTGGTAGGCCGCGAGCGGGAAGATCCCCCGCAGGGTGCGGTTGAGCGTCCACACCGCGAAGTCCTCCATCTCGCGGCGCTCGGCGCCCGAGGCCTCGGCGACCAGCGCCGGCAGCGACAGCATGCCGAAGCCCATGTGGCGCGCCTCGTCCTGGACGATGCGCTTGCAGACCTCGCGCAACACACCGTCCTTCGAGGACTCGGCGAGCATGCGGAACAGCGATACCGCGAAGGTCTCGGCGACCAGCTGCAGGCCGACGGTCTTGAGATACCAGGCGCCCGTACCGAGCAAGGTGTCGAAGATCTCGCGCACGTTGCCGGCGAGCGGGTAGATCGCGCCGTCGAGCCGCAGCGCCAGATAGCGGTGCAGCACTTCGTTGTGGCGGGCCTCGTCGACCACCTGGGTGGCCTGGAACAGCTTGGCGTCCTGGCCTTGGACGTTCTCGACGATCTGGCCGCACACCAGCATGGCGCCGTGCTCGCCGTGCACCAGGGTCGACAGCCGCCACAGCGTGACGCGCCGGTTGACCTCGATGCGGTCGGCCGGGGACAGGCGGTCCCAGAATCGCGTGCCGTGGATGTCGACCAGGTCGTCGGCGATCAGGCCGCCGTCGCCCTCGAGCGGGCGGGCCCAGTCGATGTCGGTGGCGGCGTTCCATTGGTCGAGCTTGGCCTGCTCGTAGAGCCGGCGCATGTCGGGGTGCTCGCCGTCGTAGTCGTGCCGGAAGTAGATCGTGTTCCGGGTCTCGATCGCGTGCCCACGCTCCATCGCCTGCCTCCCTGGGGCCTCGGGGTCGGTGGGCAGCGCCGGCGGCCGCCATTGACCAGCGCCGCGACCGGCGGACCCGCCCCCTCGAGGGCTCCCAGATCGGATTTTAACGCCGACGGCCCGACCCTGTCGCGGCCCTTGACGATCCGGCCGCCCTCGGCACCCCCGCGACCGCTGCGCGCACCACGCCCGCCGGCCATTGCGCCCACGGGCGGGCGTCTGCATCATGCCGGGCACAACACCGGCGCATAAGCCGGAGAAACTCAGGGGGAGGCTGGGAGCGCGTGTCTGCTGCCGCCGACAGGACCGGCGCGTCGCCGGGCGAAGTTCAGCTCGCGGTCGCGGGCGTGTCGAAGCACTTCGGCGGCGTCCGCGCCGTCGAGGACGTGTCGATCGCCGTGCGGCAGGGCGAGATCCTCTCGGTGATCGGCCCCAACGGCGCCGGCAAGACCACGCTGCTCAACATGATCAGCGGCTTCTTCCATCCCGGCACCGGCTCGATCACGTTGGAGGGCCGCAACATCACCCACGCCCCGCCGTCGCGCGTCGCCGCGCTCGGGATCGCGCGCACCTTCCAGAACATCGCGCTGTTCAGCGGCATGACCGTGCTCGACAACGTCATGCTCGGCCGTCACGTGCACATGAAGGCCGGGGTTCTGGCGTCTTTCGTCTATTGGGGCTGGGCCCGGCGCGAAGAGATCGCCCATCGCGCGCGCGCCGAGGAGGTCCTCGAGTTCCTGCAGCTGCAGGACATCCGCAAGCAGCCGACCGGCGCGCTCGCCTATGGCCTGCGCAAGCGCGTCGAGCTGGCGCGCGCGCTCGCGCTCGAGCCGAAGATCCTGCTGCTCGACGAGCCGATGGCCGGCATGAACCAGGAGGAGAAGCAGGACGTCGCGCGCTACATCCTCGACGCCAACCGGCTGTGGGGCACCACCATCATCCTGATCGAGCACGACATGGCCGTGGTCATGGACATCTCCGATCGCGTCGCCGTGTTCGAGCGCGGGCGCAAGATCGCCGACGGCAGCCCGGACGGCGTGCAGCGCGATCCCGCGGTGATCCACGCCTATCTCGGCACCGCGCGAACCCTGCGTGAGGCCGCGGAATGATCGAATCGACCACCTTGCCGCGGCTGCTCCGGCGCAATGCCGAGACGATCGCGCGCCGACCGGCGATGCGCGAGAAGGAGCGCGGCATCTGGCAAACCTACGACTGGGCCCAGTACGCCGCGAACGTCGCGGACTTCGCGCTCGGCCTGGCGGCCCACGGCATCGTGCGCAACGACAAGCTGGCGGTGATCGGCGACAACCGCCCCCGCCTCTACTGGGCGCAGATCGCCGCGCAATGCCTCGGCGGCGTCGCGGTGCCGGTCTATCAGGACTCGATCGCGTCCGAGCTCGTCTACGTGCTGAACCACGCCGAGGTCGCGGTGATCGTCGCCGAGGACCAGGAGCAGGTCGACAAGGTGCTGTCGATCGCCGACCAGTTGCCGACCCTCAAGCTGGTGGTCTACGACGATCCGCGCGGCCTCGACGGCTACGCGTTGGCGACCCTGAAGTCGTTCGCCGACGTTCAGGAGGCCGGCCGCCAGTTCGCCGCCCGCAACCCCGGTTTCCTCGACGCCGAGATCGCGCGCGGCGCGCCCGACGACGTCGCGCTGCTGACCTACACCTCGGGCACGACCGGCAAGCCCAAGGGCGTCATGCTGTCGCATGCCAACCTGCTGAGCACCGCGAGCTCGTTCGCCGCCGCCGAGGACATCCGGCCGACCGACGAGTGGCTGTGCTATCTGCCGATGGCATGGGTCGGCGATGCGCTTTATTCGACCGTGCTCAGCCTCGTGGTCGGCTTCGCGTGCAGCTGCCCGGAGAATCCCGAGACGGTGCAACGCGATCTGCGCGAGCTCGGACCCACCGCGCTGCTCGCGCCGCCGCGCATCTGGGAGAACATGCTGGCCAACGTGCAGGTGCGCGCCGGCGACGCGACGCCGCTCAAGCGCCGGATCTTCGACTTCTTCTATCGCCTGGCCGAGGACGCCGAGCTGCGGCGCGGCGACGGCAAACCGATCGGGCCGCTGGCGCGGCTGGGCCTGGCGATCGGCGAGATCCTCGTCTATGCGCCGGTGCGCGACCGGCTCGGGCTCGCGCGCACGCGCTGGGCCTACACGGGCGGCGCGCCGCTGGGCGCCGATGCCTACCGCTTCTTCCGGTCGTTCGGCGTCAACCTGAAGCAGATTTACGGCGCCACCGAGCTGTCGGGCCTGGCCGCGCTGCAGCCCGACACAAAGGCCGATCCCAACACCGTCGGCCCGGTCTGCCCGGGCGTCGAGGTGCGCATCGCCGACGACGGCGAGGTGCTGATCCGCTCGGGTGGGGTCTTCAAGGGCTACTACAACCAGCCCGAGGCGACCGCCGACGCGTTCACGGCCGAGGGCTGGTTCCGCACCGGCGACGCCGGCTTCGTCGATCCGCGCGGCAGCCTCGTCATCGTCGACCGCGCCAAGGACGTCGGCAAGCTCGCCGACGGCACCGTATTCGCCCCGCAGTTCCTCGAGAACAAGCTGAAGTATAGCCCCTTCGTCGCCGAGGCCGTGGCGTTCGGACACGACCAGCCGCTGGTCGCGGCGATGATCGCGATCGACATGACCACGGTCGGCAACTGGGCGGAACGGCGCAACCTGGCCTACACGTCGTTCCAGGACCTCAGCGCCAAACCCGAGGTGCGCGCGTTGATCCGCGACGAGATCCGCAAGTGCAACGCGACCCTGCCGCCGGCGGCGCGTATCCAACGCTTCCTGCTGTTGAGCAAGCCGTTGGAGGCCGACGACGCCGAGGTGACGCGCACCCGCAAGGTGCGGCGGCGCTTCGTCGCCGAGAAATACGCCGCCGTGATCGACGCGTTCTACGCCGGCCACGGCGAGGTCGAGCTGGTCACCGACATAACCTACGAGGACGGCCGCCGGGCGACCTTGCGGACCACCGCGTCCATCGACGACGTCGAGTCGGCGGCAGCCTTGCTCGGCGCGGCACGCGAGCTCGCCCATGCCTGAGTTCGACCTCCAATTCACCATTGCGCTGGTCACCAACGGGCTGCTGATCGGGCTCATGTATGCCCTGATCGCGCTCGGCTTCGTGCTGGTCTACAAGGCGACCGACGCGATCAACTTCGCCCAGGGCGAGTTCGTCATGTTCGCCGCGTTCATCTGCGCGGGCGCCGCCGATCTCGCCGGCATGCCGTTCTGGGTGGCCGCGGCGTTGGCGCTCGCCGGCATGATCGCCTTCGGTTTCGGGTTCGAGCGGGTGGTCCTGCGGCCGCTGCTGGGCCGCCCGATCATCGCGGTCATCATGGCGACGATCGGCATCGCGGCGCTGCTGCGCGGCGTCGCGACCCTGGCGTTCGGCGGCGGCACGCGCGCCATCGCGCTGCCGGTCGACGACGAGCCGCTGTTCCTCGGCCCCCTGATGCTGCCGCCGGTGCAGCTGGTCGGCGCCGCGGTCAGCCTGGTCTTCCTTGCCGCCTTCACTTGGCTGTTCCTCAAAAGCCGTATGGGCGTGGCGATGCGTGCGGTTGCCGAGAGCCAGCAGGTCGCGACCGCGATGGGGATCGACGTGCGGCGCTATTTCGCCTTCGCCTGGGCGCTCGCCGGCGTCGTCTCGGCGCTCGGCGGCATCGTGTGGGGCGGCATGCTCGGGGTCGACAACCAGCTGGCGCTGATCGGCCTCAAGGTCTTCCCGGTCGTCATCCTGGGCGGTCTCGACTCGGTGGTCGGCGCGGTGGTCGGCGGCCTCATCGTCGGCGTCGTCGAGAACCTCGCGGCCGGCTATTTCGATCCGATCGTCGGCGGCGGCACCAAGGATTTCGCGCCCTACGTCCTGATGATCGCCATGCTGATGATCCGGCCCTACGGCATGTTCGGCAGCCGGCGCATCGAGCGCGTCTGAGCCGGAAGCGAGCGCCATGTTCCATCGCGAGTCCGGCGTCTTCAAGACCACCTACGGCGCCGACATGGCGCTGTTCCCGCTGCCGGTCGCGCGCTGGACGGTGCTGGCGATGGCCGCCGTCTTCATCGTCCTGGTGCCGCTGACGGTCGGCGAATACTACGTCTCGATCATCAACCTCATCCTGATCGCCGTGGTCGGCGCGCTCGGCCTCAACATCCTGGTCGGCTACACGGGCCAGATCTCGATCGGGCACGGCGCCTTCATGTCGGTCGGCGCCTACACCGCGGCCAACCTGATCACCCGCCTCGACGCGCCGTTCTGGCTCGCGCTGCCCGCGGGCGGCGCGATGGCGGCCCTGGTCGGCGCCCTCGTCGGCATCCCGTCGCTGCGCATCAAGGGCCTCTATCTGGCGATCGCCACGCTCGCCGCCCAGCTCATCATCGAGTGGACGATCAACCACGTGCCCTGGATCTCGGGCGGCATCCAGGCCTCCATCGAGGTGCCGCGGCCGACCTTCTTCGGCGTGCAGCTGCGCAGTCAGGTCCAGCTCTATCTGTTCCTGATGGCGTTCGTCGTGATCGCCATCGTCGCGACCATGAACCTGATGCGCAGCCGCATCGGCCGCGCCTTCATCGCCATCCGCGACCAGGACATCGCGGCCGAGATCATCGGCATCGACATCTTCCGCTACAAGCTGTGGGCGTTCGCGATCTCGTCGTTCTACGCCGGCGTCACCGGGGTGCTCTACACCTACTATCTCGGCATCGCCAACTACGAGCAGTTCCAGATCGGCGTCTCGATCGACTACTTGGCGATGATCATCATCGGCGGGCTGGGCTCGGTGCTGGGCTCGATCTTCGGCGCCATCTTCGTGACCCTGCTGCCGATCGCGACCCGCTGGATCCTCGAGGGCGTAGGCGGTTTTTTCTTCTCGCAGGCCGACCTGCTCAACATCATCCCGAACCTGCGGCTGATCTTGTTCGGCGGGCTGATCATCGTGTTCCTGGCGCTGGAGCCCGAAGGCCTCGCCCGGCTGTGGCGCAACATCGTCTCTTACTTCCGGGTGTGGCCGTTTTCCTACTGAGATGACAACCAAGGGGAGGACCGACATGAGAACGACATGGACTGGCGCGCTGGCCGTCGCGGCGAGCGCGCTCTGGCTGACCGGCACGGCGTCGGCGCAGACGAAGGGCGAGATCGTGATCGGCGAACAGTGCGACCGCACGGGGCCGACCCAGATCGTCGGCGTCAGGCTGTGCCCGGCGATCCAGGACTACATCAACCTGATCAACTCCAAGGGCGGGATCGAGGGCTACAAGATCAAGGCCAACGAGATCGACCACGAGTACAAGGTGCCGCCGGCGATGGAGTCCTACGAGCGCTTCAAGTCGGAGGGCGCGGTCTCGATCATGATCTACGGCACGCCGCAGACCCAGGCGATGATGCAGAAGCTCAAGGAGGACAAGATCCCCGGCACGTCGCCCGGCTTCGGCAGCTCGGCGGCCGCCAATGGCGAGAAGTACCCGTATCTGTTCCCGGTCGCCGCGACCTACTGGTCGCAGGCGGCGGCGGCCATCGAATTCGTCAAGGCCAAGCTCGGCGGCAAGCTCGAGGGCAAAAAGATCGCCTATCTCTACTACGACAATCCGGCGGGCAAGGAGCCGTTCCCGATCCTCGAGGAGCTGCAGAAGCTGGAGAAATTCGAGCTCAAGACCTTCGCGGTGCCGCCGCCGGGCGTCGAGCTGGGCGCCCAGGTGATCGACATCACCCAGCGCTATCGCGCCGACTTCGTGATCTCGCACCTGTTCGGCCGGTCGCCGTCGGTCTCGATCAAGGAGCTGAAGCGCGCCGGCTACCCGCTGTCGAAGGTCATCGGCATGGTCTGGGCGTCGGCCGAGGACGATATCCTGGCCGCCGGCGGCTGGGCGACCGCCGAGGGCTACTACACCATCCAGTTCGCCGGCGTCGGCGAGGACTATCCGGTGCGCCAGGAGATCGTCGCCATGTACAAGGCCCAGGGCAAGGAGCCGCCCAAGGAGATGGCGTCGACGGTCTACTACAACCGCGGCCTGCTCATCGCCGCGGTCCACGTCGAAGCCATCCGCAACGCCATCAAGGCGAAAGGCGGCCAGAAGCCGACCGGCGAGGACGTGCGCCGAGGCTTCGAGGCGATCAAGGGCGTCACCCTGGGCGGCCTGGTGCCGCCGCTGCAGCTGAGCGCGACCGATCACGAAGGCGGCGGCTGGGTCCAGATCTTCCAGGTCAAGGGCGGCAAGTTCGTCAAGCAGACCGAGTGGATGCGCGGCTACCCGCAAGTGATCGCCGCCGCGGTCAAGGTCGCCGAGTAGCGCCAGGCAGCCGATCGGCCGCGCGCTTCGGCGCGCGGCCGGACCGGCATCCCGGGGATCTCCATGCTGACGCTCAACAACATCGAGGTCGTCTACGACCACGTCATCCTGGTGCTGAAGGGCGTGTCGGTGGTCGCCAAGACCGGCCAGATCACGACCCTGCTCGGCGCCAACGGCGCCGGCAAGACGACCACCTTGAAGGCGATCTCCGGCCTGCTCAACGCCGAGCGCGGCAGCGTCACCAAGGGCAGCATCGAGCTCGACGGCGTGCGGCTCGATCATCTGCCGCCGCACGACGTCGTGCGGCGCGGCATCGTCCAGGTGTTCGAGGGCCGCCGCGTGTTCGCCAACCTGACCGTCGAGGAGAACCTGGTCGCCGGCGCGCACATCCAGAGCGAGCTCAAGCGCGTGCGCGACGGCATCGCGCGGACCTACGAGCTGTTCCCGCTGCTGAAGGAACGGCGGCACCAACGGTCGGGCTATCTGTCGGGCGGCGAGCAGCAGATGCTCGTGATCGGCCGGGCGCTGATGTCCGATCCGCGCGTGATCCTGCTCGACGAGCCCTCGCTCGGCCTGGCGCCGCGCATCGTCGAGGAGATCTTCGTCGTGATTCGCCGCTTGAAGGAGTCGCAGGATCTCGCCGTGCTGCTGGTCGAGCAGAATGCCGCGCTCGCGCTCGACATCGCCGATCACGGCTACGTCATGGAGAACGGCCGCATCGTGCTCGAGGGCTCGGCCGAGAGCCTGGCGCGCAACTCCGATATCCAGGAGTTCTATCTCGGGCTCAACGAGGAAGGCGCGCGCAAGTCCTATCGCGACGCCAAGCAGTATCGGCGGCGCAAGCGCTGGCTGTCCTGAGCGCGTGAGAGGGAGCGAGCGATGGCCGAGGCAGGCGACAAGTTCGCGAGACTGCGCGAGATCTACCGCCGCGCCTACGAACGCGCGCCCGCGGTGCGGGCGATCTTCGACGGCGCCGGCCTCAAGCCCGACGCGATCACGGGCGCGGCCGCGCTGGCGCGCATCCCGGTGTTCAAGAAGGAGGCGCTGCTCGACCGCCAGCGCGCCGATCCGCCATTCGGCGGATTCCTGGCCGAGGATCCCAGCGAGATCGCCCACATCTTCATTTCGCCGGGCCCGATCCGCGAGCCGCAATTCCGCAGCGACCGCGGCGGCCACGGCTTCGACGCGATCTTCCGCGCCGCCGGGGTCGGACCGGGCGACATCGTGCTCAACACCTGGTCCTATCACCTGGTGCCGGCGGGGCTGCTGTTCGACGACGGCATCATCGCGGCGGGCGCCACCGTAGTGCCGGCGGGCGTCGGCAACACCGACCTCCAGGCCCAGCTGGTGCTCGAGCTCGGGGTCACGAGCATCTGCGCCAGCACCGCGTTCTTCATCGCGCTCGCCGAGAAGATCGAGGCGACCCACCAGCTGCCGCGCGATTGGTAGGTGCGCACCGCCTTCCTGGGCGGCGAGTTCGGCG
>JACQAI010000551.1 GCA_016195115.1 Pseudomonadota bacterium | reverse complement strand
TCAGAACGTCGAACAGCTCGGCGCGCCGCAGCCCCTCGATGCTGGCGAGCAGGCCGATCTCGACGACGTCGGCCAGATAGCGGCGCGTGCGCGGATCGCGCGGCGCGTTCGCGCGGATGCCGGTGGCCTCGATCAGCGCCCGGTCGGGCACTGCGATCAGCGCCCGCCCGCCCAGGCGCTCGGCCGTCGGCTCGACCTGCACGATCGCGTAGGCCGCGTCGGCGTGCAGCGCGGCGCGCGCCTCGACGGGCGGCGACGGTTCACCCGCGCGCTCGCGGCCGCCCGCGCACGCCGCCAACAGGCCGACGAGCGCGACGACGAGCGCCGCTTGCCGCGCCATGTGCCCCTCCGCCCCTCGACTGCGGTCCCAGTCGCTGTTTAGCAGACCTCGTGCGATTCGCTGAAGCATCAAGCGGCTTGTTTACTTTCGCGCGAAAACGCCGCCAAATTCCCCCCGGACCGGCGCGTAGACCGGCTCGACCGGCAACAGACCGGCTCTCATCAAGCCTGGGAACTCGGGGGAGACACCATGAAACACGACAAGCTGAAGCGCAGACGATTCCTGAAAACCGCCGGCCTGGGCGCGGCCGGCACCGTCGCGGCAGGGATCGCCGCGCCGGCGATCGCGCAGTCGATGCCCGAGGTCAAATGGCGGCTGACCTCGAGCTTCCCGAAGAGCCTCGACACGCTGTGGGGCGGCGCCGAGCTGTTCGCCAAGGCGATCGGCGACATGTCCGACGGCAAGTTCCAGATCCGCACCTTCGCGGCGGGCGAGATCGTGCCCGGCCTGCAGGTGCTCGACGCCGTGCAGAACGGCACGGTCGAAGCCGGCCAGACCGCGTCCTACTACTATTTCGGCAAGCATCCCGCGTTCGTGTTCGGCACCGGACTGCCGTTCAGCTTCAACCAGCGCCAGGCGCACGCCTGGCTCTATCACGGCGGCGGCATCGAGCTCTTGAACGAGTTCTGGAGCGATTACAACGTCGTCGGCTTCACGTTCGGCGGCACCGGCGCGCAGATGGGCGGCTGGTACCGCAAGGAGATCAACACGGTCGACGACCTGAAGGGGCTCAAGTTCCGGGTCGGCGGCTTCGCCGGCCTGATCCTCGAGCGCCTCGGCGTGATTCCGCAGCAGATCGCCGGCGGCGACATCTATCCGGCGCTCGAGAAGGGCACGATCGACGCCTGCGAATGGGTTGGCCCGTACGACGACGAGAAGCTCGGCTTCCAGAAGGTCGCCAAGTACTACTACTACCCGGGCTGGTGGGAGGGTTGCGCGACCGGCACGATCTACTTCAACAAACAGGCCTGGGAGGCGCTGCCCAAGGCCTACAAGGCGATGGTCGACGTCGGCACCAACCTGGTGAACAACTGGATGCTGCCGAAGTACGACGCCGGCAATCCCGCCGCTCTGCGGCGCCTGGTTGCCGCCGGCACCGAGCTCAGGGCCTTCCCGCGCCCGGTGCTCGAGGCCTGCTTCGAGGCCTCCTACTCGTACTACGACGAGCTGTGCGCCAAGGACGCCAAGTTCAAGAAGATCTTCGACAGCCTGAAGGCCTTCCGGGCCGACCAGAACCTGTGGTTCCGCGTTGCCGAGAACAGCTTCGACGCCTTCCAATACTCGATGTCGGCCAAGGGCAAGTAGACCCAGCGCGCAGAGCACCCCCTCACCCTACCCTCTCCCCGGATCGGCGAGAGGGTGACAGAGTGCCAGAGGTCAAGGTGAGGGGGTGTTGATGCGTGGCGCGATTGCAGTCCTCGGTATCGCGGCGACCGCGCTGCTCGGCGGGCCGCTGGCCGCCGCGCCGGCGCAGGCCGCGGATGTGTGGCCGAGCCGCCCCATCAAGCTGATCGTGGTGTTTCCGGCCGGCGGCCCGAGCGACGTGCTGGCGCGCGCGTTGGCGCAGAAGCTGGGCGAACGGGTCAAGCAGCAGGTCGTGGTCGACAACCGGCCGGGCGGCAGCGGCCTGATCGGCAACGACATCGTCGCCAAGGCGCCGCCCGACGGCTACACGCTCGGCATTCCCTCGGCGGGCTCGATGGCGATCGTGCCCAACCTCCTGAAGCTGCCCTACGACCGCGACAAGGACCTGATGCCGATCAGCGTCGTCGCGCGCGTGCCCGAGGTCGTGGTCGCCCATCCCAAGCGGGTCGAGGGCAAGACGCTGGCCGAGGTCCTGGCGTTCGCCAAGGCGAACCCCGGCAAGCTCAACTTCGGCTCGACCGGCAACGGCAGCCCGGTCCATCTGGTGCTCGAGCGCATGAAGCAGCTGTCGGGTGTCGACATCGTGCATGTGCCCTACAAGGGCGCGGCGCTGGCGCTTCAGGACATCCTGGCCGGCCAGATCGAGATGACCGCGGCCGACGCGCCGGGCGTGATCGCGCATATCGGCGCGGGAGCGCTGCGCGCGCTCGCCCTGACCGACACCGAGCGCCTGCCCGCGCTGCCGGACGTGCCGACCTTCGCCGAGGCCGGCCTGCCCGGGGTCGAGATGATCAACTGGTACGTGCTGGTCGGCCCCGGCACGCTGCCGCCGGCGCTGCTCGCCCAGATCCACGCCGAGGTGCTCGCGACGGTGCGCGATCCCGGCCTCAAGGCGCAGCTCGGCGCGCTCGGCCTGACCATGACCGGCACCTCGCCCGAGGAAGCGCGCGCCTGGATCCAGTCCGAGACCAAGAAGTGGGGCGACGTCGCCCGCGCCGCCAACGTCCAGCTCGACTGACGATCCAAAAAGGTTTTAGCGCAGAGGACGCGGAGGCTGCGCAGAGGGCGCGGAGAAGGGAACTGCGCGCGCAGCGCGCCTCATTCCTCTGCGTCCTCCGCGAGACCTCCGCGTCCTCTGCGCTAAAACCTTCCTTTGTATGCCGGTGGGGCTAGAGTCGACGTTGACGAGGGGTTCAACGGAGGAGCGTGGCGATGACGAAGGTGCTGGTGATCCACGGGGCCGGGATGAACATGCGCGGCAAGGTGCAGACCGAGATCTTCGGCCCCATGACCCTGCCGGAATACGACGAGCGCATCCGCGGCTACGCCAAGGAGCTCGGCCTCGAGGTCGAGATCTTCCACTCCAACGTCGAGGGCCAGGTGATCGACAAGATCTACGCCGCCAGCGACGCCGGCGTCGATGCTGCGATCTTCAATCCGGCGGCGTTCGGCAGCGGCTATCCGGCGCTGGTCGCGGCGCTGTCGCAGGTCAAGTTCCCGACCATCGAGGTCCACATTTCGAATCCGGTGCGGCGCGGCCCGGGGTCGGAGACCGCCAAGGTGAGCCAAGGCATGGTCACGGGCTTCGGGGTCGCGGGCTACGCGCTGGCGCTGCGCGGCCTCAAAGAGCTGCTCGCCGCCAAGAAGTAGCGGCTGGGGGTTAGGCGGCGGCTGCGACGGGATCGAAGACGCAGTGGAAGCGGGCGCCGGCGACCGCGACGATGCGGGCTGCGCAGGGCGCCCGCAGGTCGCGGCTCTCGAGCACTACGGCCTCGCCGACCTCGAGCCGGAAGCCGAGCGGCGTGCTCAGGCAGGCGCCCGCCGGCGACAAGTCTTCGATGTCGCAAAATACGTAGGTTTCGGGCCCGATGGCGATCACGGCCCGGGCGTCGTGGGCATGGCGGCGATGGCGCCGCCGTTCCGGTCCCTGGTAAACCGCGTCGCGTTCGCGTCGACCCATCGGCCCAACTCCTCACCCCGAGGATCAGGCTAGGTCCGCCACCTTAAGCCAGCATTAGGGATCCGTTAGGGATACCGGCCTAGCGCACGATGCGTTCGCGTTGACCCGATCCCAAAACAAAACCGTCATCCCGGCGAAAGCCGGGAGCCAGAGTCACGAGTCCGGTGTCGGTATCCGGTCTCCTGGGTCCCGGCTTTCGCCGGGATGACCGGAGGGGTGGATGGCTCTAGCGCGGCGGCGCGCGGCGCGGCACGCCGACGGCATCGAGCAGCTGCTCCAGGACCTCGTAGGGCTGGGCGCCGACCACGCCCTGGCCGCCGGCGACGAAGGTCGGCACGCCGGTCACGCCGTAGGTACGCGATTTCGCCCAATCGGCATCGACGGTTTGCTCGAAGCGCCGCTCGGTCAGCGCCGCGCGCGCCGCCTCGACGTCGAGCCCGACCGCCTTGACGATGTCGAGCAGCACCGCGACGTCGCCGATGTTGCGCGCGTCGACGAAGTAGGCGCGGTAGAGCGCGTCGTGCAGTTTCTCGCCGCCGTCCTGGGTGTCGGCCCAGGCGCCGAGCTCCTGGGCCAACCGGCTGTTGTAGGTGTGGGTGCGCCGGCCGTAGGGCAGGCCCTCCTGATCCATCAGCTGCTTCATGCGCTGATACATCGCCTCGGGATCACGCCCGCGCTCGGCATAGAACTTCGCCATCTCGCGGCCGTCGGCGGGCGTGTCGGGATGCAGCGGGAAGTGCACCCACTTGGTGTCGATGTCGAACGTCGCCTTGAGCTTCTCGATACGCACGGTACTGAGATAGCACCAGGGTCAGACGTAGTCGGTGAAGATCTCCAAGGTGACTGGTTCGGCCATCGACATGCTCCTCGCGTTGATCACCGCGGCGCGCCACGGTAGGAGCGCGGCGGAGCCGAGTCAAATGACGCTCGGGTCGGCGGATTCGGTGTAGCATGCCGAGGGAGCTCGAAGGAGGCGCCGATGCGGCGAACCGGTCGCGTGCTCGCGGTAGTGAGCGGGCTGATGCTGGCGCTCGCGGCCGGCGAGGCGCTGGCGCAAAAACGCGGCGGCGTGTTGCGCGTCTATCACCGCGACAGCCCGGGCAGCATGTCGCTGCTCGAGGAAGGCAGCTTCTCGGTCGCCGTGCCGATCATGGGCGTGTTCAACAACCTGGTCATGTACGACCAGCACGTGAGGCAGAACAGCCTCGAGTCGATCGTGCCCGACCTGGCGACGCGCTGGACCTGGAACGCCGAGTTCACCCAGCTGACCTTCGAGCTGCGCCAGGGCGTGCGCTGGCACGACGGCAAGCCGTTCACCGCGCGCGACGTCAAGTGCACCTGGGATCTTTTGACCGGCAAGTCCAAGGACACGCTGCGGATCAACTCGCGCAGCACCTGGTACGTCAACCTCGAGGAGGTCACGACCCAGGGCGATCACGAAGCCACGTTCCATCTCAAACGCGCGCAGCCGGCGCTGCTCGCCATGCTCGCCTCGGGCCACGCGCCGGTCTATCCGTGCCACGTGCCGGCGCGCGAGATGCGCCAGCACCCGGTCGGCACCGGGCCGTTCAAGTTCGTCGAGTACCAGGCCAACAAGACCATCAAGGTCACGCGCAACCCGGACTACTGGAAGCCCGGCCTGCCCTATCTCGACGGCATCGAGTTCACCATCATCGCCAGCCGCGCCACCGCCATGCTGGCGTTCATCGCCGGCAAGTTCGACATGACCTTCCCCTACGAGGTCACGATCCCGATGCTGCGCGACATCAAGAGCCAGGCGCCGCAGGCGATCTGCGAGACCGTGCCGCTCAACATCGCGCCCAACCTGCTGGTCAACCGCCAGCCGCCGTTCGACAACCTGACCCTCCGGCGCGCCATCGCGCTCAGCTTCGACCGCCGGGCGTTCATCGACATCCTGGCCGAGGGCCAGGGCGACCTCGGCGGCGCGATGCTGCCGCCGCCGGAGGGCAAGTGGGGGCTGCCGCCCGAGATCCTCGCAACCTTGCCGGGCTACGACCCCGACGTCGCCAAGAGCCGCGTCGAGGCGCGCAAGCTGATGACCGGACTCGGCTACGGCCCGGACAAGCGCCTCAAGGTCAAGCTGTCGACGCGCAACCTCGCGACCTACCGCGATCCGTCGGCGATCCTGATCGACCACCTGAAGGAGATCTGGATCGACGCCGAGCTCGACCTGGTCGAGACCGCGAACTGGGTGCCGCGCCTGATCCGCAAGGATTTCCAGTTCGCCTTCAGCCTGGTCGGCAGCGCGGTCGACGATCCCGACCAGAACTTCTCCGAGTACTACGCCTGCGGCTCGCCGCGCAACTACACCGGCTACTGCAACGCCGAGCTCGACAGGCTGGTGACCAAGCAGTCGATGGAGCGCGATCCCGCCGAGCGCCGCCGCCAGGTCTGGGAGATCGACCGCCGGCTGCAGGAGGACGTGGTGCGCCCGATCCTGTTCCACATGCGCGCCGCGACCTGCTGGCGCCCCGAGGTCAAGAACATCACCTTGATGGTCAACAGCACCTACAACGGCTGGCGCCTCGAAGACGCCTGGCTGGACAAATAACCCCTCCCCCGCGCGCAGCGTGGGGGAGGGTAGGGTGGGGGCCGCG
>JACQAI010000550.1 GCA_016195115.1 Pseudomonadota bacterium | reverse complement strand
GAAGGTCGCGTGAACTCCTGCATTACAACCACCGCGATCCGTAGACAATCTCGCATAGAAAACGCGACAGAGCCAGCTTCGTTGCGGCGGCGAATCGGGATTTCGCGGATAATCTATTTATCGCCTGCCGGCGCGGGCGGTAATGGAATGCTTTTTGAGTAATATTTAGCGAAACCAGAGATTTGGGCGGCGGCGGAGTCGCGGGGCATGGCGCACAGCAAGCTCAAAAAACAGCTTATGCCGTGGCTGGTCGGGCTGGCCGCCCTGGCGGTCTGGGAGCTGGCCTGCCGGGCCGCCCGCATCCCCGATTTCATCCTGCCGCCGCCCAGCCTGGTGAGCTGGATCCTGGTGCTCAAGGCCCCCGACATCCTGTGGCAGGCCGCCTACACCTTGGCCACCACGGTCGGCGGATTCGTCATCGCGGTCGCGGTCGGACTGACGCTCGGCGTGCTGATCGGCTCGTCGCGCCTGGTCTACAAAGGCCTCTATCCGGTGCTGATCGGCTTCAACAGCATCCCCAAGGTCGCGGTCGTGCCGGTGCTGGTGATCTGGTTCGGCGTCGGCGCGGTGCCGGCGGTCTTGTCGGCGTTCCTGGTGTCGTTCTTCCCGATCGTGGTCAACGTCGCGACTGGGCTCGCGACCATCCAGCCCGAGCTGATCGACGTGCTGCGCTCGCTCGGCGCCCGCCGGCTGCAGATCCTGACCAAGGTCGGCATTCCGGGCTCGATGCCGTATTTCTTCGCCTCGCTCAAGATCGCGATCACGCTGGCCTTCGTCGGCGCGGTGATCGCCGAGACGATCGCGTCGAATCGCGGCGTCGGCGCGCTGATCGTCGCCGCCGGCGCGCGCTTCGAGGTGCCGCTGGTGTTCGCCGGGCTGGTCGTGATCGCGGCGATGGGCGTCGCGATGTACGCGGTGTGCGCGCGCATCGAGCGCCGGCTGACGTTCTGGACCGTGCGCGACACCGCGCTCGCCGCCAGCACCGGGGGCTGAACCGTCGGCGGGTGCGCGCCCGTCATCGCCGACTGCGACCAATCAGCGCAGACGATCGCGGTAGCTGTTGAAGAAGCGCAACGCGTCGGCAACCAGCGGGTCGTTGCAACCGGCGGCGGTGATGCGCTGCTCCATATTGGTGCGCGCGGCGCGAATCGCGATCAATTCCTCGCCGACCGGTAGCTGATGGCGGGTCTCCTGGCCGACCAGCACCGCGAGCTTGTCCTGCTCGACGCGCGTGAACTTCTTGTCGGCGCACAGCTCGGCGGCGCGGGCAGCCTCGTGGTAGCGCACGACGACGAACGTCTGATCGGCCGGCTGCGCCCGCACCGCGGCCTGCGCCGCCAGGAGGATCCCGAGCCCACCGATCACCGCGCCAACCGCCCGCCGCATCGCGTCCCCTCGGGGCTAGCCCTGCCCTCCCATGGTCAACGCTTGGGCGAGGCTCTCGGGCGAACGGCCGACCAGGCCGGTGTAGAGCGCCGGGTCGGTCGCGCCCTCGCTGCCGAACAGCAGCACGCGGCTATCGGCGCCGAGCCGGAGCGCCGCGCGTGCGGCGCCATCGGCCGCGACCGCGCGCACCGCCGCCAGGCCGGCGACCGCGGATTCGCCGGCGACCACCGGCTGGCGGCGCGCGGCGAGCCGGCGCATGGCGTCGATCGCGGCTTGGTCGGGCACGGTCATGAAGTCATCGGCGGCGCGCGCCAGCATGTCCCACGCCAGCCGCGAGACCTCGGCGCAGGCGAGCCCGGCCATGACGGTGTCGAGGTCGCCGGTCGCCGCGGTCGGCGTGCCGGCGCGCGCGCTCGCGAACAGGCACGCGGCCCGCTCGGGCTCGACTACGACGATACGCGGGCGGCGCGTGCCCAGAGCGGCAGGGGGCGCCGCCCCCGCGAGCGCCATCGGAACCCTAGCGCGGGCTTCGCACCCGCCGCGCTTGTCCTTGTTGGCGCTCGCGGCGCTTCGCCCCTGCCGCGCGCGCTGCCAGAGCCGCGCCGCGACCGCCGCCGCGAGCGCGCCGACGCCGCCTTGGACGAACACGTGAGTCGCCGGCTCGGCACCAGGCCACTGGCCGAGCGCTTCCTCGACCATCACGGTGTAGCCGTGCATGACGTCGCGCGGGATCTCGCGATAGCCCTCGTACGAGGTGTCCGACACCACCGTCCAACCGTTGGCCGCGGCGTCGGCGGCGGCTCGGCGCACCGAGTCGTCGTAGTGGCCCGGGGTGCGCACGACGGTCGCGCCGTAACGCTCGATCGCCGCCTGGCGGCCGGGGCTGACCCCGTGATGGAGGTAGATCACGGCGCGGCAGCCGAACAGCGCGGCCGCCCAGGCGACCGCACGGCCGTGGTTGCCGTCGGTCGCGGTCGTCACCGTGACGCCCTCGGTCAGCGCGCGATGGCGGCCGTCGAGCAATTCGGCGGTGGCGACCGCGCGGCCCAGCGTGGCGTCGAGCACGGCGCCCAGGTGACGCCGGACCGCATAGGGCCCGCCGAGCGCCTTGAAGCTGCCGAGGCCGAATCGACCGGCTTCGTCCTTGTAATGCACCGCCGCGACCCCGACCTCGCGCGCGATGTCGTCGAGCGCCAGCAGCGGCGTCGGCGCGTAGCCCGGCCATTGGGTGATCTCGGCGAACGCCGCCTGATGGCCGGCGGCGTTCATGATCGTCTCCTGCGCGGGGCCGTACGGCGCCTCGGGCAGCGCCAGCGGGTTGTGGAACAGCGCGAACGGCCGATCCATCGGTCTAGAAGGCGGGCGTGGTGCCGCGCGCCGGCCGCCAGCCGCCCATCGGCTTGTCGAGGGTCGCCCGACGCAGCGCGCGGCCCGGTCGCGCGCCCGTGGCGGCGCCGTCGCGCCACACCGGCTTGCCGTTGACCAGCACGAGCTCGATGCCGGCGGCCGGCTGGGTCGGTGCCTGGAAGGTCGCGCGGTCGATCACCGTCGCGGGATCGAACAGCACGACGTCGGCGAACGCGCCGACGCGCAGCACGCCGCGATCGCGCAGGCCGAAGTACCCTGCGGTCAGGCCGGTCATCTTGTGCACCGCCTCGTGCAGCGGGAACAGCTGGAGGTCGCGCGCGTAGTGGCCGAGCACGCGTGGGAACGTGCCCCATAGCCGCGGATGCGGAAACACGTCGTGCGGCAGGCCGTCGGAGCCGACCATGGCGCCGTCGGCCTTGAGGATCTTTTGAACGTCATCCTCGTCCATCATGAAGTAGATCGCACCGGCGGGCTGCAGCGCCGCCGCGGCGATCTCGATCGACGTGTTCATCTCGCGCGCGATGTCGGCGAGGTCGCGGCCGCTGACCTCGGGGCGCTGCTTCGACCACGTGACGATGATGCGCTGGCTGGCGTTGAAGCGGTCGACGCTGAGCACGGTCGACGACGCGATGTAGGGATAGACGTCGAAGCCGATCGGTTGGCGCTTGGCGCGCTCGGCGAGGAACGGCAGGGTCTCGGCGCTGCGTCCGAAGTTCGCCTTGCCGATCACCTTGTGGTGCGAGATCACCACCGGCACCTGAGCCTCGCGGCCGATCGCGAAGCTCTCGTCGAGCGCGCTCATCACCCGGTCGTTCTCGTTGCGCATGTGGGTGACGTACATGCCGCCGTGCCGCTTGGCGACCTTGGCGAGACTGATCACCTCGTCGGTCGGTGCCGCCTCGCTCGGCTTGTAGTAGAGCCCGGTCGACAAGCCGATCGCGCCGGCCGCCAGGCTGTCGTCGAGCCGCTGGGCCATCTGGGCGATCTCGGCCGCGCTGGCCGGGCGATCGAAGCGATCCATGCAGCCGACGCGCAGCGACATGTGGCCGACCAGGAAGGCGGCGTTGATCGCCGGCGGCGTCTGGTCGAGCTGGTCGAGATAGTCGGCGAAGCGCGGGAAGCGAAACACCCCGGCGTCGCCCAGCAGGTCGAGCGGCGGCGTCGGCGCGCCCGCCACGGTCAGCGGCGCCAAGCTGATGCCGCAATTGCCGGCGACCACCGTGGTCACGCCCTGGCTGACCTTGGGCGTCATCGCCGGGTCGCTCAGCAGCAGGTTGTCGTCGTGGGTGTGCGGATCGATGAAGCCGGGTGCGGCGACCTTGCCGCGCGCGTCGATCTCGCTCGGCGCCGACGAGCCGGCGGGCAGCGCGCCGAGCGCGACGATGCGGTCGCCCGCGATCGCGAGGTCGCCGCCGACCGGCGGCGCGCCGGTGCCGTCGATCAGCTGCGCGTTGCGAATGATCAGATCGGCGCGAATCGGCGAGGCGGGCATGGGCATTCCAGCGCGGCGGGGGGCGGGCCGTCACGCTACAACGGCGGCTCGGCGCTTGCCAACGCGGGCTGCCGCGCCGGTATCGCAGTGCGGTTGCATTCTCGGACGCGCTGGACCAGGATGCCGCCGCTTTCGCCATGCTGCAGCGCAATATGACCCAGGTACCGCAATGACGGCGGCCGCGCCCCGTCGCGCCGCCGCGCCCGTCCCGCCGGCGCCGATCCCCTTCATCGACCTGCAGGCGCAGCGCCGGCGCATCGCCGGCGCGGTCGAGCGCGCGATCGCGCGCGTGCTCGAGCACGGCCAGTTCATCATGGGCCCCGAGATCGTCGAGCTCGAGCGCCGGCTCGCCGACTATTGCGGCGTCAAGCACGCGGTCGCCTGCGGCAGCGGCACCGACGCCCTGCTGCTGCTCCTG
>JACQAI010000549.1 GCA_016195115.1 Pseudomonadota bacterium | reverse complement strand
TGTGCAGCAGGCAGCGATTGTCCCAGACCATGAAGTCGCCGGGGCGCCAGCGATGCGTATAGATGCGCGCGAGCGCGACGATCCGCAGGTTCAGGGCGTCGACCAGGGCACGCCCCGCGTCGTAGCCCATGCCCTGGATGGTTTCGGCGTGATCGCCGAGGAATAGACACTTGCGCGCGGTTTCCGGGTGCGTGCGCACCACCGGATGATCGACCGGCGGCACCGCGTCGCGCTGCGCCTCGGTCATCGGCGCCTCGCCGTGGCGCCGATTGCGCGAGAAGTTCAGGTTGTGGATGGCACGCAGCCCGCCGAGGCGCGCTTGCTCGTCGGGCTCGAGCGCGTCGTAGGCGGAATACATGTCGGCGAAGCCGGTGCCGCCGCCGCTCGCCGGGATCTGCTCGGCGAACAGCATGGTAGCCTGGCCGGTGATGCGCTGCCAGGAACCGTCGGTGTGCCACGCCATGGTGCCGCGATCGGGATGCACGCCGCTCGGTCGGCCGTCGGCATCGAGGTTCGACAGGGTGTAGAGCTCGGGATGCTCGCTGGCGTGGTACTGGTTCATCACGTGGACCTGGACCTCGCCGAAGCGGCGCGCAAAGGCGACCTGATCGCCGGGCGCCAGCGCCTGGTCGCGGAACAGCAGCAGCTGGTGATCGAGGAAGGCGGCGTAGACCGCCGGGAACACGGCATCGTCGACCGCCGCGACCGGCAACCCGACAACCTCCACGCCCGGCCCGCCCGCGAACGGCTGAAGCTGAAGCCGTTGGCGCGCCGGCGAACTGGTTCGAAGCATCGTGGACGGCACCGGCTTCACTCCCTCGGCACATCTCGATCCGTCGGCACGCTAACGCGGCAGGGGGCGCAGCCCCCGCGAGCGCCACGAAAAACCCTAGCGCGGGGTAGGCACCCGCGGCGCTCTTTTTTTTGGCGCTCGCGGGGCTTGCGCCCCTGCCGCGCTAATTAGTCCCGCCCGACGCGGACGGTCAAATCGCGCCTCACGTGCCGCCGCCGAGCTCCCAGCCGGTCTCGCTCTGGCGGAAATATTTGAGGCCGTGGCCACCGTCCCTGGCCTGCTTGTAGCGCTCGCGGGCCGCCGCGGTCGCCGCCTCGTCGCGGCCGTCGAAGATCTCGATGCAGCGCTGGAAGCTCTGCGGCGCGGCGACCGTGGCGCCGTCGGCGAGCACCACGACCTCGGCGGCGTTCGGGTTCTCGTCGAGCGCAGTGAGCCAGATCGGCTGATCGCCGGGATGGCCGTCGCGCGCGCTGCCGTGCGCCAGGAACGCCCCCGGATCGTAGGTCCACAGCACCTGGCTCAGGGTCTCGACGCGGGTCTCCGAGCCGACCACGACGACCGCGCGCAGCTCGAGCTCGCGCACCTTCTCGAGGATCTTGGGCAGAGCCTGCTCGAGCGGCGTGCGCAGCAGCTGGTAGAAGCTGAACTCGGTCATCGCCCCACTCCCGGGCCCGCCGTCAGCCCTCGTAGTAGTCGCGCACCAGGCGATCGAGCAGGCGGATGCCCCAGCCGGTCGCGCCCTTGGGCACGGTCGGCGCATCCTTTTTCGACCAGGCAACGCCGGCGATGTCGAGATGCGCCCACGGCACGTCGTTGACGAAGCGCTTGAGGAATTGCGCGCCGATGATGCTGCCGGCATTGCCCTCGCCGATGTTCTTCATGTCGGCGATGTCGGAGTTGATCTGCTTGTCGTAGCTCTCGGCGAGCGGCATGCGCCACACCCTCTCGCCGGCGCTCTGGCCGGCCTTGAGCAGGCTGTCGGAGAGCTCGTCGCTGTTGGTGAACAGGCCGGCGTTCTCGTGCCCCAACGCCATGATGATCGCGCCCGTGAGGGTCGCGAGGTCGATCATCGCCACCGGCTTGAAGCGGTCCTGGCAGTACCACAGCACGTCGGCCAGCACGAGCCGGCCCTCGGCGTCGGTGTTGAGCACCTCGATGGTCTGGCCCGACGCCGAGGTCACGACGTCGCCGGGGCGTTGCGCCGTGCCCGACGGCATGTTCTCGACCAGGCCGATCACCCCCACCGCGTTGGCCTTGGCGCGCCGGCCCGCCAGCGCCGCCATCGTGCCGACCACGGCCGCGGACCCGGCCATGTCCCACTTCATGTCCTCCATGCCCTTGGAGGTCTTGAGCGACAAGCCGCCGCTGTCGAACGTGACGCCCTTGCCGATGAACGCGATCGGCGCCTTGCCGCGCGCCGCGCCGTTCCAGCGCATCACCACGACGCGCGGGTCGTGGGTCGAGCCCTGGGCGACGCCGAGCAGCGAGCCCATGCCGAGCTTGCGCATCTCCTTGACGCCCAGCACCTCGACCGCGAGCCCGAGCCTGGTCAGCGTGCGGACGCGCGCCGCCATCGACTCGGGATAGATCACATTGGGTGGCTCGGCAACCAGGTCGCGGGCGAAGCAAATCGCATCGGCGACCTTGTCGAGCGGCGCGAACGCCTGGCGCGCGGTGGCGCTGTCCGCCACCATGAAGACGACGCGGTCGAGCTTGGACAGCTCCTCCTTCTTCCGCTTGGTGCGATACTTGTCGAAGCGGTAGGCGCGCAGCCGCGCGCCGTAGGCCATGTGGGCGGCGGCCCGC
>JACQAI010000044.1 GCA_016195115.1 Pseudomonadota bacterium | reverse complement strand
GCCCGCGTCATCGACCTGTGGGGCGCGCCGATCCCGCGCCTCTACGCGGCGGGCGAGGTCGCCGGCGGCATCCACGGCATGGCGCGTGTCGGCGGCGACTCGACGGCGGCCGCGACCGTGTTCGGCCGCATCGCCGGCGCTGCGGCGGCGGCGCAACCGCCGCTTGCGCGCGACGCCGGCGCGTGACGGCGTTACACTCGCGGACGCCAGGGAGGGCGCCCCGATGATCATCCTCGACCTCAAGGCTGAGCTCGCCAAGCTCAAGATGCTCGAGGGCCGTACCCCGACGACGCCCGAAGCCGCACGCGCCGGCGCCTTCGCGCGGCTGGCGCCGTACCGCGACGGCGCGATCTTCTCGGCCAAGTTCGCCGGCACGGGCGCCTGGGAGCGCCATCCGCAAGGCGACGAGATCGTCCAGATCGTCGAGGGGTCGACGATCTTGCATCTGATGACCGACGCGGGGCGACAGTCGTTGACCCTCAGCGCCGGCATGATGGCGATCGTGCCGCAAAATACCTGGCACCAGTTCGAGGCGCCCGGCGGGGTATGCCTGTTGACCGCGACGCCGCAGCCGACCGAGCATCTCAGCGTCGATGTCGAGGATCCCCGGAGCGCCGGGACGCGATGAACCGCCACGATCCTCTGCTATAAGCGCGGCGCCGACGCCGTCGGCGCTGTAGGGATCCCGGCCGTGGTGCTCGCTCGACTGCACGAAACCGACGTCGCGCGCGGCATCCTCTACATCGTGATCGCGATGTTCCTGTTCACCATCCAGGACGCGATCGCCAAGCTCCTGGTCGAGGCCGGCATCTCGATCTGGCAGGTCATCTTCTGCCGGGCCGCGTTCGCCTTCATCCCGCTGTTGCCGCTGATCCACGCGCGCAAGGCGTGGGCGGGCTTGCGCACGCGGCGGCCGCGCGACCACTTGGCGCGCTGCCTGGTCGCCATGGCGGCGCTGCTCTGCTTCTTCCATGGGCTGCGCGCGATCCCGTTGGCCGATGCGTATGCGCTGTCGTTCTCGGCGCCGCTGTTCATGACCGCGCTGTCGGTGCCGCTGCTCGGCGAGCGCGTCGGCTGGCATCGCTGGTCGGCGGTCGGCGTCGGCTTCGTCGGCGTCATCATCATGGTCCAGCCGGGCAGCGGCCTGTTCCAGCCGGCGGCGCTGGTCGTGCTGCTGGCGGCGCTGCTCTACGCGCTCGCCGTCATCCTGGTGCGCGGGCTCAGCGCGACCGAGCCGGCGCTGACCATCGTGTTCTATTTCAGCCTGGGCGGCGCGCTGATGTCGGCGCCGGCGCTGCCGTTGGTCGGCGTCTGGCCGGCCGACGCGACCGCCGCGGCGCTCATGGTCGCGATCGGCGTCGTCGGCGGCCTGGCGCAGCTGTTCCTGACCCTGGCCTACGCGCGGGCGCCGGTCGCCGTGATCGCGCCGTTCGACTACACCGCGCTGGTCTGGGCGGTGCTCGCCGGCTGGCTGCTGTTCGACGACGTGCCCGCGCCCGCCGTGATGGCCGGCACGGCGCTGGTGATCGCCGGCGGCGTCTATATCGTCCGGCGCGAGGCGCGCCTGGGCCGCCCGCGCGCGGCACCCGCGAAACCCGCGGTATGAGGCCGATTCGCGCGTGGAAAGCCCTTGCGGGGTGGGGCGCGCTCGTTTAAGTCCTGCCCATCCTCGGGAGGCGCGGCTTCAATAGCGCTGGAGCAGCGGCAACCCAGGGTGTCGGGCACTTGCGGCGAGCGGTTCTCTAACCATTTGTGAGGACGTGCTTTTCCCGAGCCGGCTCGGGGCCGCGACGCAGGGATCTGACGCCAGGGTTTCCTCTTAATGCTCGGACGCGAGATGAAGGTGCTGAACTCGACTCCCGCCCGGCGCAAGGCTGGAAGCCTCGCCGACAACATCAAGACGTTCGTCTACGCCATCCTGATCGCGCTGGCGATCCGCACGGTGGCGTTCGAGCCGTTCAACATCCCGTCCGGCTCGATGATCCCGACCTTGCTGGTCGGCGACTACCTGTTCGTCTCGAAATACTCGTACGGCTACAGCCGCTACTCGCTGCCGCTCAGCCTGCCCTTGATCCCGGGGCGCATCCTGGTGACGCCGCCCAAGCGCGGCGACGTCGCGGTCTTCAAGCTGCCGCGCGACAACAAGACCGACTACATCAAGCGCATCATCGGCCTGCCGGGGGATACCATCCAGATGCGCGCGGGCCGGCTGTACATCAACGGCCAGCTGGTGCCGCGCGACAATCCGGTCGAGTTCACCTACACGGACACCAACGGCTCCGTGGTGCGCACGACGCGCTACGTCGAGACGCTGCCCAACGGCGTCAAGCACCCCATCCTCGAGATCAGCGATCAGCATATGCTCGACGAGACGCCGGTCTTCACCGTGCCGCCGGGCCATTATTTCTGCATGGGCGACAACCGCGACAATTCTCAGGACAGCCGCGTGCTCAGCGCGGTCGGCTACGTGCCGCTCGAGAACTTCGTCGGGCGCGCCGAGTTCAACTTCTTCTCGACCGACGGCACCTCGGCGATCTGGGAGCTGTGGAGATGGCCGGCCGCGATCCGCTATGACCGCCTCTTCGGGGCGATCAACTGAGGGCGTGACTGCGCACCCGAAGGGCGCGAAGCCGCGCCCCGAGAACCCGAGTTTCGATCTGCACGCGCTCGAGGAGCGCCTCGGCCATCGCTTTGCGCGCGCCGAGCTGCTGACCCAGGCGCTGCTGCACGCCAGCGCCGCCACGCGCGGCGACCGCGGCAACGAACGCCTCGAGTTTTTGGGCGACCGCGTGCTCGGGCTCATCGTCGCCGAAGCCTTGCTCGTGCGCTTTCCCGGCGAGCGCGAGGGCGCAGTCGCGCGCCGCCACGCCAGCCTGGTCAGCCAGCCGGTGCTGGCGCACGTCGCCGAGGCGATCGGGCTCGGCGAGTTCCTGACCTTTGCCAAGGGGGATCGCGACGCCGGTGCTGCGACCAATCCCGCGATCCTGGCCGACGCCATCGAGGCGGTGATCGCCGCGATCTATCTCGACGGCGGCCTCGAGCCGGCGCGCGGCTTCGTGCTCGGGCAGTGGGAAGCCTTGATCGTCGAGGGCTCGGCGCCGCCGAGCGACCCCAAGACCGCGCTGCAGGAATGGGCGCTGGCGCGCGGCTTGGCGCTGCCGGCCTATCGCGTGGTCAAGTCGGAAGGCCCGGCGCACAGCCCAAGATTTGAGGTCACCGTCGCGATCGAGGGCATCGCGCCGGCGGCCGGCGAGGGGCGCTCCAAGCGCGCCGCCGAGAAGGTCGCGGCGACCGTGCTGCTCGGCGCGGTCCAGACCCTGGACAGCGGCGCCAAGCGGCGGCGAAAACGCCGTGGCTGACGGCGTCGCGACGCGTTGCGGCTACGTCGCGATCGTCGGCGCGCCCAACGCCGGCAAGTCGACCCTGCTCAACAGCCTGGTCGGCTCCAAGGTCTCGATCGTCACGCCCAAGGTGCAGACGACGCGCACGCGCGTGCTCGCGATCGCGCTCGAGGGCGCGGCGCAGCTGATCTTCGTCGACACGCCGGGCATCTTCGTCAACCCCAAGCGGCGGCTCGAGCGCGCCATGGTGGCGGCGGCGTGGACCGGTGCCAGCGACGCCGACGTCGTCGTCGTGCTGGTCGACGCGGTGCGCGGCGCCGATCCCGATACCCAGCGCATCATCGAGCAGCTCCGCGGTTCGGGGCGCCAGCTGCTGCTGGCGCTCAACAAAGTCGACGTAGTCAAGCGCGAGCGGCTGCTGGTCTTGGCCGACCAGCTCAACAGGACCTCGTCCTTTGCTGACACGTTCATGGTCTCGGCGCTGACCGGCGACGGCGTCGGCGATCTGCGCAGCGCGCTCGCCGCGCGCCTGCCCGAGGGGCCGTGGATGTTTCCCGAGGACCAGCTCGCCGACATGCCGCTGCGGCTGCTCGCCGCCGAGCTGACGCGCGAGCAGCTGTTCATCCAGCTCCACGAGGAGCTGCCCTACAGCCTGACCGTCGAGCCGGAGAAGTGGGAAGAGTTCAACGACGGCAGCGTGCGCATCGACCAGGTCGTGACCGTGCTGCGCGACAGCCAGAAGCCGATCGTGCTCGGCAAGGGCGGTCGGCGCATCAAGGCGGTCGGCGAGGCGGCGCGCACCGAGATCGCCGCCCTGCTCGAGCGCAAGGTGCACCTGTTCCTGCACGTCCAGGTGCGCGAGAACTGGCAGGACGATCCGGCGCGCTACCGCGCCATGGGCCTCGATTTCGAGAGCTGACGCGATGGAGTGGAGCGATCACGGCATCGTCCTGACCGAGCGGCGGCATGGCGAAAGCGGCGCGATCGTCAGCCTGTTGACCGCCGAGCACGGCCGCCACGTCGGGCGCGTGCGCAGTGCCCAAGGCCCGCGCACGCGCGGCATCTTCGTGCCCGGCAACCTCGTGATGGCGAGCTGGCGGGCGCGGCTCGACGCGCATCTCGGGACCTACACGGCCGAGCTCGTGACGCCGTTCGCGGCGCGCGTGCTCGACGATCCGGGCCGGCTCGCCTGCCTGGCGGCAGCCTGCGCGCTGACCGACCTGGCGCTGCCCGAGCGCGAGCCCCATCCGCGCGCCTTCGCGGCGCTGCACGCCTTGATGCAAGGGGCGCTCGACGCCGACTGGTCGGCCGCCTACGCGCGCTGGGAGCTCGGCTTCCTGGCCGAGCTCGGATTCGGCCTCGATCTGACGTGCTGCGCCGTCACGGGCGCGCCCGACGACCTCGCCTTCGTGTCGCCGCGCACCGGGCGGGCGGTCTCGGCCGCCGCCGCGGCGCCCTGGCAAGGCCGGCTGCTCGCTTTGCCGCGCTTCCTGATCGACCCGGCCGCCGCGGCCGGCGCCGCCGACCTGCGGGCCGCGCTGGCGCTCACCGGGCACTTCCTGGTCGCCCATCTGTTCGCCCCGCAGGGCCGCGCCGAGCCGGCCGCGCGCGTCCGTCTCTTGGAGCGGCTGGGCCGGCTTGCTACCATATCTGGTAGAGGTGAGCCTGCATGACCCCACCCCCCGCCACCGCCGGAATCCGCGATACCGACCTGGCCGACGCGCTCGGCGAGCGCTATCTGTCCTACGCGCTGTCGACCATCATGGCGCGCTCGCTGCCCGACGTGCGCGACGGCCTCAAGCCGGTGCACCGCCGGCTGCTCTACGCGATGCTCCAGCTCGGGCTCGACCCGGCGTCCGGCTACAAGAAGGCCGCGCGCGTGGTCGGCGACGTCATCGGCAAATTCCACCCGCACGGCGACATCGCGGTCTACGAGGCGCTGGTCCGGCTCGCCCAGGATTTCGCGGTGCGCTATCCGCTGGTCGACGGCCAGGGCAATTTCGGCAACATCGACGGCGATAACGCCGCGGCGATGCGCTACACCGAAGCGCGCCTGACCGCGGTCGCCGCCGAGCCGGTGGTGCTGCCGGCCGCTTTCCCCAACCTCCTCGCCAACGGCGCAACCGGCATCGCGGTCGGCATGGCGACCTCGATCCCGCCCCACAATGCCGGCGAGCTGTGCGACGCGCTGCTGCACCTGATCCAGACTCCGAAGGCGTCGGTCGCCGAGCTGCTCGGGTTCGTCAAGGGCCCGGACTTCCCGACCGGCGGCGTGCTGGTCGAGCCGATCGACGCGCTGCGCGTCGCCTACGAGACCGGGCGCGGCAGCTTCCGGGTGCGCGCGCGCTGGACCAGCGAAAAGCTCAAGGGCGGCACCTTCCAGGTCGTGGTCACCGAGATCCCGTACCAGGTCCCGAAGGCGCGGCTGATCGAGCGCATCGCGGAGCTGATGGCCGAGAAGAAGCTGGCGCTGCTCGCCGACATCCGCGACGAGTCGACCGACGACGTCCGCATCGTGCTCGAGCCCAAGAGCCGCAACGTCGACGACGCGGTGCTGATGGAGAGCCTGTTCCGTCAGACCGAGCTCGAGGCGCGCATCGCGCTCAACATGAACGTGCTCGACGCCGGTGCGGTGCCGCGCGTCATGGACCTGAAGCAGGTGCTGCGCGCCTTCCTCGACCACCGCCAAGTCGTGCTGCAGCGGACGAGCCGGCATCGCCTCGGCGAGATCGTGCGCAGGCTCGAAGTGTTGCAGGGCTATCTGATCGTCTACCTGAACATCGACGCGGTGATCAAAATCATCCGCAACGAGGACGAGCCCAAGCCGGCGCTGATCAAGCGCTTCAAGCTCAGCGACGTGCAGGCCGACGCCATCCTCAATATGCGCCTGCGCAGCCTGCGCAAGCTCGAGGAGATCGAGATCAAGCGCGAGGTCGACGCCCTGACCGAGCAGGGCGACGCGCTGCGCAAGCTGCTCGACAGCGAGAAGCGGCGCTGGAAGACGATCGCGGCCGAGATCGCCGAGATGCGCCAGAAGTTCGGCCAGGACACCAAGCTCGGCCGCCGGCGCACCCTCATCTCGGTGCCGCCGGTCGCGCTCGTGATGCCGGTCGAGGCCTATGTCGAGAAGGAGGCCGTGACCGTGCTGTGCTCCGAGAAGGGCTGGGTGCGCGCCCTACGCGGCCACGACGTCGACGCCGAGGAGATCAAGTACAAGGAAGGCGACGGCGCGCGCTTCGTGCTCCAGGCCGACTCGACCGACCGGCTGCTGCTGTTCGCGACCGACGGGCGCTTCTATACGCTGGCCGCCGGCAAGCTGCCGCGCGGCCGCGGCTTCGGCGAGCCGCTGCGCCTGGCGATCGACCTTGCCAACGATCACGACGTCGTCGCCATGTTCGTCTACCGGCCGGGCGCCAAGCTGCTGGTCGCGTCGGACGACGGCCGCGGCTTCGTCGTCGCGGCCGACGACGCGGTCGCCCAGACGCGTGCCGGCAAGCAGGTGCTGACCCCGGCCGAGGGCGCGCGCGCGCATCGCTGCGCCGAGGTCAAGGGCGGCCACGTCGCGGTGATCGGCGACAACCGCAAGCTCCTGATCTTCCCGCTCGCCGAGCTGCCCGAGATGGCGCGCGGGCGCGGCGTCACCCTGCAGAAGTACCACGACGGCGGCCTGAGCGACGTCACGACCTTCAACCTCGCCGACGGCCTTACCTTCGCCGCCGGCGAGCGCACGCGCACGATGACCGAGGATCTCGCGGTGTGGCTCGGCAAGCGCGCCCAGGCCGGGCGCATGCCGCCGCACGGCGTCGGTCGCGACAAGCGGTTCTCGTGACCCCGCGCCGACGCGGTTGAGGTCGCGACGCGGCATGGCGGCCTCGCGCGCGCAGCAGCTGGCGCTGATCGGGCTTGGCGTCGCGATCGTGCCGTTCGACAGCGCGGTCAACATCGCGTTTCCCGCGATCACCCGCGGCTTCGATCTGGCTATCGCCGAGATCCAGTGGGTCGTCATCAGCTACGTGCTGACCTACGCCAGCCTGATGCTGGTGTTCGGCCGCATCGGCGACATGTTCGGCCACGCCCGGGTGTTCCGCGTCGGCCTGGTGTGGAGCGCCATCGCCTGCCTGCTGTGCGCGAGCGCCGGCAGCCTGGCGTGGCTGATCGTCGCGCGCGTGCTCCAGGGCGTCGGCGCGGCGCTGGTGCTGAGCTGCGGCGTCGCGCTGTCGACCGGGCTCTACAATGAATCGCGGCGCGGCCGCGTCATCGGCACCTACACGATGATGATGGCGCTCGCCGGCGCCACGGCGCCCTGGTTGGGCGGCTTCCTGGTCGAGGCCTGGGACTGGCCGGCGGTATTCTGGTTCCGCATTCCGTTCGTGCTGGCGGCGCTGGTGTTCCTGCGCGATCTGCCGGCACCGCCGCGCCAGGCGGTGCGCGAGACCTTCGACGTCGTCGGCGCAGTGCTGCTCGTGCTGGCGCTGTCGGCGCTGCTCGCGACATTGAACAACGCGCGCAGCCTCACGGCGCTGCCGCTCGGCGCGTTGGCGCTGGTCGCGCTGATTGGCTTCGTGCGTCAGGAGAGCCGTGTCGCCCATCCGATCCTCGATCTGACGGTGTTTCGCGTACCGGGTTTCGCCGTCCTCAACCTGGTTAGCGTACTCGTCAACCTGGCGGCGTTCGCAGTGTGGCTGTTGGTGCCGTACTTCCTGCGGACCGCCGCGGAGTTTAGCTTCGCGACGGGCGGCGGCGTGCTCGCGACCAGCGCGATCGGCACCATGGTCGCGTCATCGATCGGTGGCCGGCTCCTCGGCCGCGTCCCGGCGCGCTGGATGGCGGTCGCCGGCGCCGGGCTGGTCGCGGTCGGCCAGACCTTGGTCGGCAGCATCTGGCAGCCCGACACGCCGGTGCTCGTGCTGCTCGCCACCCTCCTGGTGCAGGGCAGTGGCCTCGGCTTGTTTCAGATCGCCTATACCGAGATCGTCACGGCGACCATCCCGCGGCAGAACCGCGGCGTCGCCGGCAGTCTCGTCATGGTCACGCGCACCCTCGGCGTGATCAGCGCCGCCAGTATGCTGGGCCTGCTGTTCCAGGGCCTCGCCGCCGACCTCGGCTTCATGGCGGCGTTCCAGCGCACGTTCTGGCTGGCGGCGCTGCTGGCGCTGACGATGGCGGGCCTCGTGGCGGTTGGCGTGCGACGCTGAGGATTTGTGCTATGTCCAGAACCGCTTCGTCGCGAGCCGCGCGCCTTCGGCCATCGCGGCGAGCTTGGCCCAGACGATGTCCGGGTTGACCGCGGCCTGGCCGACCCAGGTGCCGTAGCCACAGTCACTGCCGGCCATCACGTTTTCGCGGCCGACGAGATTGGCGTAGCGGCCGATCCGCTGGGCGATCAGGTCCGGGTGCTCGATGAAGTTGGTCTTCGACTCGAGCACGCCCGGGATCAGCAGCTTGCTGTCGGGTAGCTTGGCCTGCTCGAAGACCGTGTACTCGTGAGCATGGCGCGGATTGGCGGCCTCGAGCGACAGGCCGGCCGGTCGCGCGGTGAAGATCACGTCGACGATGTCGGCGAGCGGCACGTCGCAGTGGTGCGGGCCTTCGTAGTTGCCCCAGCACAGATGGAGGCGCATGCGCTCGGGTGGGATGTTCGAGGTGGCATGGTTGAGCGCCTCGATATGCAGCGCTATGCGCTTACGGAATTCCGCGGTCGACAAGTCGGCGTACTGGATGTGCCGCCCCATCGCCAGATCGGGGCAGTCGAGCTGCAGGATGAAGCCGGCGGCGTGTACCGCCTCGTACTCCGGCCGCATCGCTTCGGCGATCGCGGCCAGATACGCTTCCTGGCTTGGATAGTGGCCGTTGTGGAAGAACAGTGAGACCAGCCCCGGCGACGCCGCGCTGAGGAACGCCTCCTCGGTGTGCTGCCCGGCGATTGCCGCCTTCAGGTTGGCGGCATCGGTCTTGGCTGCCGCCGCATCGCGCACGCTGATCGGGCCATTGCAACCCGGGGTCTTGCGCCGCGCCCGCCCGGGATCGCCGAATCTCGCCGTCGTTCACGACGTCGACCCCGGCCTTGATCTGCTGCTGCACGATCTCGGCAACCGCGGCGCGGATACGCGCGCCGAGCGCGGCCAGGTCGACCGGCACGCCTTCCTCCTTGGCGAACATCGTGCGGATCAGGTCGGGCGGACGCGGTAGGCTGCCCGTGTGCGTGGTCAGGAACCGCTCGGTGCTTCGCTTCATCGTTTCTCCCAATCGAGCGCGTACTCGGCTGGCGGCAGGATGCCGAGCCGAGCATACGCCATCGCGTGGAGTTCTGCCGAGATCGCCGCGGAGCAGCCCGACCTGCTCGGCCCAGGGAGGGCGGATATCCCACTCCCAGCCGACCAGCGCGATGATGGTGATCAGCGAGTCGTCATGGTCGAGCAGCGGAGAGGCGAGATCCCGACCGCCGCCTCACCCGACGCGGCAAGTCGGCTGCGCGCGACTGTGCTCAGTCGGCGGCGTCGGCGACCGGCTCTGGTGTCAGCTCGCGCCAGCCGTCGGGGCCGAGCGCTTCGATCGGCATGAAGCGGACCTTGTAGGCCATCTTGCGGCACTCCTCGATCCAGTAGCCGAGATAGACGTAGGGTCGATCGAGCGCGCGCGCGACCTCGACCAGCCACATCACGATCACGGAGCCGAGGCCGCGGTCCTCCTGCTCGGCATCATAGAAGCTGTAGACCGCCGACAAGCCGTCGACCGTGGTGTCGAACAGGCAGCAGCCGACCAGCGCGCCGTCGGGATCGCGGAGCTCGATGAGGCGGGTGTCCGCGGCGCTCTCCTCGACCAGCGCGCGGTAGTCGGCGAACGTCATCAGCGCCATGTCGCCGTCGCCGTGGCGCCGGCGCTGGTAGCGACGGAACAGCGCGTACTGCTCCTGGGTGGCGACCGGCGCGGTCACCGCGACGCTGACCGCCTGGTTGGCGCGCCAGGTCCGCTTCAAGGACCGCCGCGGCGTGAAGCGCTCGACCAGGATGCGCACCGGCACGCAGGCGGTGCAGGTCGGGCAGGCCGGGCGGTAGATCATGTTGTGGCTGCGCCGGAAGCCGGCCGCCGTGAGATCGTCGAAAAGGCCCGAGCGCACCTGCGGCGGACTGAGCTCGGCGACGATGCGGCGCTCCAACCGGCCCTCGACGTAGGGGCAGGGCAGCGGCACCGAACGATGGAAGATCAGGCTGCGACTGACGTCGCCGGCGAAGGTCGCGCTCGGTTGGTCTTTCAAGGGGCGGACGCGGCGCGCGGGTCAGCGCGGGATCAGGCGGCCTTCGGGCGCCGGACCCGGTCCCGGACGCGTCGGCACCGGCGGGCCGCGATCCTCGGCCATCGCGTTCGGCTTGCCGTTGGCGGAAGCGACCTCGTCGGGCGATTTCTCGCGCAGCAGCGTGATCGAGATGCGCCGGTTGGCCGGCGCGGCCTTGTCATTCTCGATCAGCAGCTCGTGATCGGCCTTGCCGGTGACCGAGGCGAAGCGCTCGTCGGGAATCCCGGCCTCGACGAGCAGCCGCCGGCTGGCGTTGGCGCGATCGGCCGAGAGCTCCCAGTTGGTGTAGTTGGCGCCCTTGCCGAACGGCACGCCGTCGGTGTAGCCGGCGATCGCCAGCTTGTTCGGCACCTTCTCGATGATCTTGGCGACCTGGCCCATCAGCGCCCGCGTGTGGACCAGCGCCTGCGCGCTGCCGCGCGCGAACAGCTCGCGCTTGTCGCTGTCGACCAGCTGGATGCGCAGGCCTTCCTGGACCTCTTCGACCATGACGTTGACCTTGTCGGTCACGCCGGGCAGACCCTCGATGCCGGTGATCGCGTTCTTGATCTGCTCGACCTGAGCCTGGGTGGTGGTGCCGCCGAGACCTGGGCCGGCGCCTTTGCTGCCGGCGCCGCGCAGCTCGCCGCCCGGCTTGTCGCCGCGCAGCGCCGTCGTGCTGCCCGGATAGCCCGGCACCTGGGTGGTGCCCTCGCCATCCTGGGGCACGCTCGGACCGCCGCCGCGCTGCGGCGAGATCGGCGCGGTGTCGTTGCGCAACACGCCCGGCACCGTGATGGTCTGGCCGCCCAGCACCGAGCCGCTGCCGCTGGTCGTCTTCGACACCGAGGCCGGCGAGAAGTAGTCGGCGATGCCCTTGCGCTGCTCGGGCGTCACCTGGTTGATCAGCCACAAGCACAGGAAGATGATGAACATCGCGGTCATGAAGTCGGCGAGCGCGATCTTCCAGGTGGTCGAGCCGTGCTCGCCGCCATGGCCGCCGCGCTTGTTGCGCTTGACGATGATCGGCGGAAGGTTGGAACCGGCGGCCATGGCGTGATCCTCAGACCGGCGGCAGCGACGAGACCGTGGCTTCGACCTCGTAGAAGGTCGGGCGGACGTCCGACATCAGGGCCTTGCGCGCGAACTCGACCGAGACCGCGGGCGCATAGCCTTGCATGTGGGCGAGGATGCCGGCCTTCATGCACTGCAGATACTTCATCTCGGCCTCGACGTCCTGCTTGAGGCCCGACGCGATCGGACCGACGAAGCCGTACGAGAACAGCACGCCCATCAGCGTGCCGGTGAGCGCCGCGCCGATATGCGTGCCGATCACCGGCGCCGGCTGGTCGATGTAGCCCATGGTCACGATGACGCCGAGCACCGCGGCGACGATGCCGATCGCGGGCAGCGCGTCGGCAACCACCTGGAGGGCGTTCGGGATCAGCATGGCTTCCTGGTGATTGGTCTCGATCTCCTCGTCCATCAACGCCTCGACCTCGTGCGGGTTGTCGGTGCCGAGGGTCAAGAGGCGCAGGTAGTCGCACAGGAAGACCAGCGAGCTCTGGTCGTTCATGAACGCCGGGAAGCGCTGGAAGAGGTTGCTCTCCTGCGGGTTCTCGACGTGCTGCTCGAGCGCCAGCATGCCCTTGGTCTTGGCCAGCTTGAAGGCGGTGTAGAGCAGGCTCAGGAGCTCGAGGTAGCTGTCCTTGTTGTAGCGGCGGCCGCGGAAGGACGACAGCAGGTAGCCGGTGGTCCGGCCGAGCACGTGGCCGCGGTTGGCGATGATGTAGGAGCCGATCGCGACGCCGACGATGATGATGAACTCGAGCGGCTGGATCAGGATGTCGAACCTGCCGCCCTCGAGGGCGAATGCGCCGAGCGCGCAGACGATGATGACAGCGCCACCGATAATGGGAAGCATGTTGCGACCCCGCAAATACGCCAGTTTTAGCCGACCCCAAACGTCGGGGATTTTCGTTAACAATCAGTATAGATTCGATGAATCAGCCCGTCCAGACATGGGCCTGGGACCCCTCGGCACGCCCCGGCGCCCGCCGACCGCCCGGCCTGCCGGGAGCGAGCGACGGTTTGACGCGCGGCGCCGGCTGCGGGATAAATTTATCCCCTGATCAGCGCACCAAGGGGAAGGGTGGGCCGGCCGGCCGTGGGCGGCCCATGATGGGCAGCTGGACCGCCTGCCCGGAGTGAGGCCCAAGCACGGGATGGACAGCTTCAGCTCTCGCGATTTCCGCAACGCGCTCGGCTGCTTCGCCACCGGCATCACGGTGATGACGGCCTGCGACGCCGACGGCCGGATGGTCGGCATCACGGTCAACTCGTTCGCCTCGGTGTCGCTCGACCCGCCCCTGATATCGTTCTGTCTCGACCGCAACGCCCTCAGCCTCAACAGCTTTCTCAATGCCCCCCATTTCGGGGTCAATGTCCTGGCGGAGGATCAGGAGGCGCTCAGCGCGGCGTTCGCGCGCTCCAGCGCCGCCGACAAGTTTATCGGCCTGCGCTTCGAGGTCGGCACCACCGGCTGTCCGCTGCTGCCCGACTGCCTGTCACACCTCGAATGCGAGCGCGAGGCGGCGCACGCGGCGGGCGACCACCTGATCGTGATCGGCCGCGTCGTGCGCCTGGCGCAACGCGCCGAGGGCAAGCCGCTGCTCTATTTCCGCGGCCGTTACGCCAAGCTCGGCGAGCCACCCGTCTGACACCTCGGCTGCGTCTTTTACGGCACTGCCCTAGTCGAACGCGTTACCAGATCGCAACAGTCAGCCCTCGTGAAGGGTAATTCCGTTGCAACCGCGCAACAGGGCAAATTTTCCAACCGTGCGATCGAGATTTGCCATGGTTCTGACACCATCGCGCTCGAGATTTCCCCCGATCTGGCACTAGGAGGCGACAATGAAGCGGTGGCTGGCGGTGGGTGGGGGCGTCGTGGTGGCGGCGTTGGCCGGTTACCTCGCGGGCCGCACGATCGACCGACCGCCGACGGTCCCTGCCGTGGTCACTGGCGCGCCGACGCCGCCCGCACCGCCGACCGCGACACCGCGCGAGCGCCGGCTCGCGCGGCCCGACGCCACGCCCGCCGCGGCGCCGGCGATCAACGAGGGGTTGGTCTACCGGCGGCTGCTGGTCGACACCAGCCGCGCCGCGCCCGAAGCCTGCCTGGTGTTCTCCGAGCCGCTGGCCGACGATCCGGCCATCCATTACGGCGACTACGTGAAGATCGAGCCGGCGGTGCGGCCGGCGATCAAGGCCGCGGGTGCGCGGCTGTGCCTCGGCGGCCTCGAGTTCCGCTTCGACTATCGGGTGACGATCGCGGCCGGCCTGCCGGCCGCATCGGGTGAGCGCAGCCGCCAGGCGCAGACCGTCGCGGTGTCGCTCGGCGAGCAGCCCGCGATGGTCACGTTCGGCAGCAACGGCTTCATCCTGCCGCGCCAGGGTACCGACGGCGTCGCGATCCAGACCATCAACGTCGACAAGGTGCGCATCAAGGTCAGCCGGGTCGGCGACCGCATCGTGGCGCGCACCAAGCTGCTGCAGCCGCAGTCCGAGAACGGCTGGTACGGGCGCGAGATCGAGGCCGACGCCACCACGCCGGTGTGGTCGGGCGAGATGAAGGTCGAGCGCGCGCATAACCAGCGCGTGACGACGATGTTCCCGCTCGCCGACGTGCTGAGCCCGCGGCGGCCCGGCGCCTACCTGATCGAGGCCGATATCCGCAAGCCGCGGCGTAGCGCCGGCACCGACGATGACGATGGTGACTATTATGAGGACTGGCGCGACCGCGGTCGCACCCGCGCGACCCAGTGGGTGATCGACACCGACCTTGCGCTGACCAGTCTGCGCAGCGCCGGCGGGCTCAGCGTGTTCGCGCGCTCGCTGGATACCGCCAAGCCGGTCGTCGGCGCGGTCCTGACCTTGGTTGCGCTCAACAACGATGAGCTCGGCCGTGCGACCACCGACGCCAGCGGTCGCGCCGCGTTCGATCCCGGTTTGTTGCGCGGCAAGGGCGGCGCGGCGCCGTCGGTCGTCATGGCGTTCGGCACCGACAGCGACTTCGCCGTGCTCGATCTCAAGCGCCCGGCATTCGATCTGTCCGACCGCGGGGTCGGCGGACGGGCGACGCCGGGCGCCGTCGACGCCTTCCTCTACACCGATCGCGGCATCTATCGGCCGGGCGAGACCGTGCAGCTGACAAGCTTGCTGCGCGACCGCGTCGCGCGGGCCATGGACGGCGTGCCCGTGACCTTGACGATCAATCGGCCCGACGGCGTGATGTTCAAGCGCCTGACGCTCGACGATGCCAAGGCCGGCGGTGTCACGGTGCCGTTTCAGCTGAGCGACTCCGCGGCGCGCGGCCTATGGAGCGCGGTGGCGACGCTCGCCGCGTCGAGCGAGCCGGTCGGCCGGGTCGAGTTCGACGTCCAGGACTTCGTGCCCCAGCGCCTCAAGGTCACGCTGACGACCGATGCCACGGCGCTGCGGCTCAACGAGTCGGCCGTCGTCGCGGTCGACGGCCGCTTTCTCTACGGTGCGCCGGCCGCCGATCTGTCCGCCGAAGGCGAGCTCAAGCTGAGCCCCGAGCGCGAGCCATACGCCGAGCACAAAGGCTACCGCGTCGGCTTGTTCGACGATCCCTTCAAGGAGCAGACGGTGCCGCTGCGGGTCGGCAACACCGGCGCCGACGGCAAGACCCGCGTCGAGGTCGCGTTGAGCGATCTGCCGGCGACGACGCTGCCGCTCAAGGCCGCGATCCGGATCGGGCTGTTCGAGCCGGGCGGCCGCATCACGTCGGATCGCGTGCTGTTGCCGGTTGCGATCAAGCCGATCGCGCTCGGGCTCAAGCCCCGCTTCAGCGACGAGCGGGTGCAGGAGAACAGTCAGGCCGCGTTCGAGCTGCGCGCGTTCGATGCCGCGGGCAAGCCGATCGAGCGCCGCGGCGTGCGTTACGAGTTCGTCGACGAGCTGTGGGACTACAACTGGTTCTTCAGCGACAACCGCTGGCAGTACCAGACGGTGGTGCGCGACCGGCCGCTGGCGTCGGGCACGATCGACCTGGCGGCCGACAAGCCGCTCGAGATCGCGCAGCGGGTCGGCTGGGGGCGCTATCGCCTGACCCTCAGCGACCCGGAGACCGGTGCCGCGACCAGCATGCGCTTCCGCGGCGGCTGGCAGAGCACGGTCGACGCCGCCGACACGCCCGACAAGGTCGAGGTCACGGTGGCGGCGCCGCAGTATGGCGTCGGCGAGACCGCGCGCGTCAGCATCCGGCCGCCGTTCGCCGGCGAGCTGCTCCTGACCGTAGCGAGCGACAAGGTGTTGAAGGCGCCACGGTCGACGTCAAGACATCGGCCGATTGGGGCACCGGCGCCTATGTGCTGGCCTCGTTCTACCGGCCGCTGTCGAGTGGTCGGCCGCGTGACGTCGTGCGGGCGATCGGCCTGGCATGGATCGGTCTCGACCTGGGCGGGCGCACGCTCGGCGTCGACCTGACGCTGCCCGATCTGGTGCGGCCGCGCCAGACCGTGCGGGTCGACCTGAAAGTCGCCAACGTCACGTCGGGCGAGCCGGCGTTCGTCACGCTCGCGGCGGTCGACGAAGGCATCCTGCAGCTCACTCGGTTCGTCAGCCCGGCGCCGCACAAATACTATTTCGGCAAGCGCCGCCTGGCGGTCGATATCCGCGACGACTACGGTCGCCTGCTCGAGGGCATCGGGCCCGTCGGACAGATCCGCTCGGGCGGCGACGGCATGGGCGGGCGCGGCCTGCCGGTGGTGCCGACCAAGAGCGTCGCGCTGTTCTCCGGCGTCGTGCCGGTTGGCGCCGATGGCACGGTGCAGGTGCCGCCAGAGATCCCCGACTTCAACGGTCGCTTGCGCCTGATGGCGGTCGCATTTTCGAAGGGCTCGGTCGGCGCCGGCGAGGCCGCGGTCACGGTGCGCGACCCGGTGATCGCCGAGCTCATCCTGCCGCGCTTCCTCGCGCCCGGCGACGAGGGGCGGATGACCCTGCAGCTGCACAACGTCGACAACGCGCCGGGCGCCTACCAGGTGACGTTGGATGCATCCGGCGCGGTCGCGGTCGACGGCGGTGGTGCGCACAGCTACGAGCTGGCGCGCGATGGCAAGCGTCTCGAGACCATTGCGATCCGCGCCGCCGCCGCCGGCATCGGGCGGATCAACCTCGCGGTCAGCGGCCCGGGCGGGTTCGCCGTGGCGCGCGACTACGCGATCGCGGTGCGCTCGCCCCACTATCCCGTGACCTTGGAGCAGGCGGCGCTGCAGGCGCGCGGTGCCGAGTTCACCGTCGATCCGGCGCTGCTCGAGGCCTTCGTGCCGGGCAGTGCGTCGGTGTCGCTGAGCTATTCGGGCGTGCGCGGCATCGACGTGCCGGGGCTGCTGCAGTCGCTCGACCGCTACCCGTTCGGCTGCACCGAGCAGTTGACCAGCCGCGCGTTCCCGCTGATCCACTTCAACGATCTCGCGCTCTTGGAGGCGAAGCCGCAGGACAAGGGCGTCGCCTGGCGGGTCCAGGATGCCATCGACCAGCTGCTGCAGCGCCAGGACGCCGACGGCGCATTCGGGTTGTGGCGGGTCGGCGACGGCGCCGCGACGCCCTGGCTGCAGGTGTTTGCGACCGATTTCATCGCGCGCGCCAAGGCGGCGAACTACGACGTTCCAAGCGGCGCCATCGCGCGCGCCTACCGGCGCCTCCAGGGCGGCGGCCGCGGCGGCAGCGATGCCGACGCCTATGCGGCCTACGTGCTGGCGCGCGCCAATCTCGCGGACATCGGCGAGCTGCGATACATGCACGACCGCTTTGCCGAGAAGATGCGCAGCCCGATCGCGCTCGGTCAGCTGGGCGGTGCGCTGGCGATGATGGGCGACCGCGCTCGCGCCGCGAGCGTCTTCGAGCGGGCGCAACGTGGGCTCGGTTACAAGGATCCGAAGGACTACTACCAGACGCCGCTGCGTGACGCCGCGGCGCTGGTCCAGATCGCGGCCGAGACCGCGCAGCCGGATCTCCTGCAGGCGGTGGTGGGCCAGCTCGAGACCCTCGGCAGCCGCGCCAAATACACCACGACGCAGGAGAAGGCGTGGATGCTGCTGGCGGCCGATGCCATGTTGAAGGGCGCCGGACCCGTCATGCTGTCGGTCAACGATCTGGCGCCGGCATCGTTGGCGCTGCCGACGTCGTTCAAGCCGACGCTCGAGCACATCGCCCGCGGCTATCGGATCGGCAATCATGGCCAGGGCGAGGTGTGGCGCAGCCTGGTGATCCACGGCACGCCCAAGGAGGCGCCGCCGGCGCTCGCCAACGGCCTGACGATCAAGAAGTCGATCCTGACGCTCGACGGCACACCAGTGGACCTCGACCAGGTCCGCCAGAACGACCGCATGATCGTCTCGATCGAGGGCCGGGCGATGCGGCGCGACCTGATCCCGGCGGTACTGGTCGACATGCTGCCGACCGGCTTCGAGATCGAGGCCATGTTGGTGCGCGACGAGAACGGCAACACGCCCTACGGCTTTCTCGGACCGGTCAACGTGCTGCGCACCCGCGAGGCGCGCGACGACCGGTTCGTCGCCGCGTTCGATCTCAACAACCAGGACGACGCCAGCTACTACGACAGCAAGCGCATGAACCTGGCGCAATTTCATGTCGCCTACGTGGTGCGCGCGGTGACGCCGGGCGACTTCGTGCTGCCGGCGGCGAGCGTCGAGGACATGTACAAGCCCGAGGTGATGGCGCGCACCGAGGTCAAGCGCGTGCGCATCCAGGCGCGCTGATCCGGCGATGCCGCGCCCGCGGACATGGAAGTTGGTTACGGTCGGCCTGGCCGGCTTTCTCGCCGGCCTGGTCGCGCTCGATCGCCTGTGCCCGCCCGATTTGTCGCGCTATCGCGCGCGCTCGAGCCTGGTGCTCGACTCGCGCGACGAGATCCTGCGCGGCTACACGACACAAGACGGCATGTGGCGGATCGGCGCGCGGGTCGACGACGTCAGCGCGCGTTATCTCGAGCTGCTGCAGGGCTACGAGGACGGCCGATTCGCCTGGCACCCGGGGGTCGATCCGCTGGCGGCGGCGCGTGCGGGCGCGCAGTGGCTGACCGCCGGCCGCGTCGTCTCGGGCGGCTCGACCCTGACGATGCAGGTCGCCCGGCTGCTCGAGCCGCACCCGCGCACGATTGTCGGCAAACTCTTCGAAATGGCGCGCGCGCTGCAGCTCGAGGCGCGCTTCAGCAAGGCCGAGATCCTGTCGATGTACCTGACCTTGGCGCCCTACGGCGGCAACCTCGAGGGCGTGCGCGCGGCGGCGCTCGCGTACTTCGGCAAGGAACCGCGGCATCTCACCGACGCCCAGGCGGCGCTGCTGATCGCGATTCCGCAATCGCCCAACCGCCATCGTCCCGATATCGATCCGGCGACCGCGCGTGCGGCGCGCGACAAGGTGCTGCGCCGGCTGGTCGAGCGCGGCCGGCTGACGGCGGCGCAAGGACGCGAGGCGAGCGAGGAGGCGGTGCCGCTGCGCCGCGCCGCCATGCCCTTCATGGCCGTGCACCTTGCAGACCGCCTGGCGCGCAGCGCGCCCGCGGGCGCGGTGGTGGCAACGCACATTGATCGCGGCCTGCAGGAGGCTGTCGAGAGTCTGGCGGCGCGCGAGGCAACGTGGTTCGACGACGGCGCCACGATCGCGGTGCTGGTGGTCGAGAACGCCGGTCGGCGCGTGCGCGCCTATCTGGGCGGCACCGATTTCATGGCGCCGGCGGGGCAAGTCGACTTGGCGCGCGCGGTGCGCTCGCCGGGCTCGACCTTGAAGCCGTTCATCTACGGGTTCGGCCTCGACGACCTGGCGATCCAGCCCGAGACCCTGATCGACGATCGGCCGGCGCACTTCGGCGACTACGCGCCGCAGAACTTCGATCGCGACTTCCACGGCACCGTGACGGTGCGCCAAGCCTTGCAGCAGTCGCTGAACCTGCCCGCGATCGCGTTGCTCGACCGGGTCGGACCGCAACGCTTCGCGGCGGCGCTGCGCACCGCCGGATTGACCTTGGTGTTTCCCCAGCGCGACCCGCGGCCGGGCTTGCCGCTGGCGCTCGGCGGCGTCGGTATGACGCTGTCGGATCTGACCATGGCCTACGCCGCGCTCGCCGATCGGGGGCGGGTGCTGCCCCTGGCGGTGCAGCGCGGCGCGCCGGACGACGGCGCGGGCGAGCGCTTGATCAGCGCCGCGGCGGCCGCGCAGTTGACCCGCATCCTCGCGGCCTCGCCGCTGCCCGACGCGCTGGTGTCCGGTTCGATCGATCGCACGCACCGCTGGATCGCGTTCAAGACCGGGACCTCGTACGGCTTCCGCGACGCCTGGGCGCTCGGCTACTCGGCGCGCCATACCATCGGGGTCTGGGTTGGCCGCGCCGACGGCACGCCGCGCCCGGGCCGCTACGGCCGCAACGTCGCCGCGCCGCTGCTCTTCAAGCTGTTCGATCTGCTGCCGGCGGGCGAGGCCGACGCGCTGCCTGGGCTGCCCGCCGATGCCATCGCGGCGGTCTCGACGGTCGATCTGCCGGCTGGCTTGCGCCGCTTCGGCAGCGTGCGCGGCGTCGGCGGATCGGCGGATCCGCTGCGCATCGCCTTCCCGCCGAGCGGCGCGACCGTCGAGCTGCCGCCCGACGATAGCGGCCAGCGGCCCAGCCTGGCGGTGACCGCGGGTGGCGGCCGTCCGCCCTACCGGTGGTTGGTCAACGGTCGGCCGATTCCCTCGGATCGCCTGCGGCCGACCGCGTTCTGGTCGCCCGACGGCGCCGGCTATGTCGAGATCCGGGTGATCGACCAAGAGGGCGACAGCGCGCACGTTGACGCGCGGATTCGCTGACCTGCCGACGCCCGCCGAGCCGTCGATTCGGCCCAATTTCCTAGCTTCCGTGCGCTCTCTGGTGCAGGCTGGGGCGCAATCGACGGGCCAGGTGAGGGTACCAGGCGATGGTGCAGATTGCCGTTCTCGACGACTACCAGAACGTCGCGCTCGAGCTGGCGGACTGGGGGCCGGTGCAGCAGCGCGCCCAGATCACGGTGTTCCGTGACACGATCGCCGACCAGGACAAGCTGGTCGAGCGGCTGAAGCCGTTCGAGATCATCTGCGCGATGCGCGAGCGCACGCCGTTCAGCCGCGCGCTCCTCGGGCGGCTGCCCAATCTCAAGTGCCTGGTCACGACCGGCATGCGCAACGCCGCGATCGACATGGCGGCCACGGCCGACCGCGGCATCACGGTGTGCGGCACCGAGGGCCTGCCGTATCCGACCGCGGAGTTGACCTGGGCGCTGATCCTGGCGATGTCGCGGCGGGTCCCGCTCGAGGACCAGGGCATGCGCCAGGGCCTGTGGCAGCGCACCCTCGGCACCGGGCTCAACGGCAAGGTCCTGGGCGTGATCGGGCTCGGCCGGCTGGGCGCCCAGGTCGCCAAGGTCGGACTCGCCTTCGGCATGAAGGTGATCGCGTGGAGCCAGAACCTGACCCAGGCGCGTGCCGCCGAAGTCGGCGTCGGCTATGTCAGCAGCAAGGAGACGCTGCTGACGCTGTCCGACATCGTCACCATTCACCTCGTGCTCAGCGATCGCACGCGCGGCTTGGTCGGCAAGGCAGAGCTCGCGCTCATGAAGCCGACCGCCTATCTGATCAACACCTCGCGCGGGCCGATCGTCGACGAGGCCGCGCTGATCGAGACGTTGGAGGGGCAGCGTATCGGCGGTGCCGGGCTCGACGTCTACGACGAGGAGCCGCTGCCGGAGGACCATCCGTTGCGCGGTCTGGTCAACACGGTCCTGACACCGCACCTCGGCTACGTCACCGCCGAGGGCTACGCGGTGTTCTATGCCCACGTCGTCGAGGATGTTCTCGGTTACCTCGACGCCAAGCCGGTGCGCGTCATCAAGGCGAAATGACGGCAGCTTTTGCCGTCGTCTGCCGTCGTCATTGCGAGCGAAGCGAAGCAAACCAGAGGCGCGTCGCCACCCGCTGGATTGCTTCGTCGCTGCGCTCCTCGCAATGACAGCAAAAATGTTTGGCGCCGTCAGACTCTCTCAAATCGCCTGAACGTCAGCTCTTCGCGCGCCGGGTCCGCGAGCGCGGCCTCGATCAGGGTGTGATCGGGCGCCAGGGTGCACACCGGGTCGGTGCGCGTGGCGTCGCCGGTCAGCGCCAGCGCCTGGCAGCGGCAACCGCCCCAATCGACCTCGCGCTGGTCGCACGACCGGCACGGCTCGGGCATCCAGGCGGTGCCGCGGAAGCGCGCGAACGCAGCCGAGCTTTGCCAGATCGTCGACAGCGATTCGCGCGTCACGAAGGGAAACGCAATGCCCGGGATGGTCTCGGCGGCATGGCAGGGCAGGGCCTTGCCTTCCGGCGTGATGTTGATGAAGCGGCGCCCCCAGCCGCTCATGCACGCCTTCGGCCGGCGCGCGTAGTAGTCGGGCGTCACGTAGTCGATCACGACCTTGCCCTTGAGCGTCGCCCGCGCAGCGTCGACCACGCGGTCGGCGTCCTCGAGCTGCGCGCGGGTCGGCAGCAGCGCCGCGCGATTGGCCAGCGCCCAGCCGTAATACTGCGCGTGCGCGACCTCGATGCGCGCGGCGCCGAGGCCGGCGGCCATGTCGATCATCGCGGCCAGGCGTCCGAGGTTGCGCCGGTGCACGACCAGGTTGGCGGTCAGCGGCAGACCCTGGGCGACCACCAGTGCCGCGACCGCGCGCTTCTTGGCCTGGGCGCCGTCATAGGCGGCGATGGCGTCGCCGGGCGCGTCGTCGACGTCCTGGAAGCTGAGCTGGATGTGATCGAGCCCGGCATCGGCGAGCGCTGCGAGCCGCGCGCGATCGAGCTGGACGCCCGAGGTGATCAGGTTGGTGTAGAGCCCGAGCCCGGCGGCGTGGCGCACGAGGTCGAGCAGATCGCGGCGCGCGGTCGGCTCGCCGCCGGAGAAGTGCACTTGCAGCACGCCGAGCTTGGCGGCCTCGGTCAGCACGCGCTGCCAGGTCGCGATGTCGAGCTCGGCGGCGCGCGTCACCAGCGCGCGCGGATTGGAGCAATAGGGACACTGCAGCGGGCAACGATGGGTCAGCTCGGCAAGCAGCGCCAGCGGCGGCTCGAGCGCGGCGGCGGACGCGGTCATCGGCGCAGCACCCCGCGGTCGATCAGGTCCTGCAGCATCTCGAGCACGTCGGCCGCGATGGTCGCGCGCGGCGCATCGAAGCGCGCCGCCAGATCGTCGATGACGGCGTCGGCGGTGCGCGCGCCGTCGATCAGCTTGAGGATTTCGGTGGCGTGCTCGTCGGGCATGAACAGGCGCTCGGGCGCGAGCACGATCCAGGCCTGGCGCGTGTCGTCGAAGCGGAACTTGACGCCAGGCGCGAAGCGATAGGGCGCGGCGGCAGCGTCGGTCATGCGGTTTCCGGAACGAAGGCGCCGGGCGGGATCAAGCCGGGCTCGACATAGGCAAAGTGCAGCGCGTCGAGCTGGGCCCACAGGATGTCGCACTTGCAGCGCAGCACATCGAGCACCGCGTCTTGCTGCTCGCGCGTCGTTGCGTGCTGCTTGACGTAGGCGAGCGCGAAATCGACGTCGCGCGGCGCCTGGGTCAAGCGCGGCGTGAAATAGGCCAGCGTGTCCGCCGTGACGAAGGCATAGTTCTGCAGCATCCCGGAGACGCGCTCGGAGATGATCATCGGTGAGAACATCTCGGTCAGGCACGACGCGACGGCTTCCAAGGGCGAACGATCGCGCACCAGCGGAATATAGGCGTCGACCGCAAACCGCGTCGCCGGCAACAGGCCCGTCAGGCTCTCGACGTAGGCACGATCGAGCCCGAGCCCGTCGGTCAACTTGAGCCAGCGCGCGATGCCGCCGGTGCCCTCGGCGTCGCCGTCGTGATCGATCAGACGCGACCGCCACAGTCGGCGCAGCTCGGGCGTCGGCAAGCGCGTGAGCACGTGGGCGTCCTTGATCGGGATCTGGCGCTGATAGTAGTAGCGGTTGAGCGCCCACGCCTGGACCTGGCCGCGCGTCAGCTTGCCGTCGCGCATCCGTTGATGGAACGGATGCAGGTTGTGATAGCGCGCGGCGCCGATAGCGCGCAGCGCGGCGTCGAGCTCATCCGGCGACATCACGGTGCGCGTCGTCACAGCTCCAGCTCCATGCCGTCGTGGCCGACGTCCCAGCCGGCGGCCAAGGCCGCACGCCGCTCGCTTGAGTCCGCGAGCAGCATCGGGTTCGAGTTGTTGATGTGCACGAAGATCTTACGCGCGATGCCGAGCGCGCGGAAGGCGGCGATCGTGCCGCCCGTGCCGTTCGCGTCCGAGCCCATGACGCTCATGTGGCCCATGCGCCGGCCGGTCTTGGCGCCGAGGCCGAGCCGGATCATCTCGTCGTCCGTCCACAGCGTACCGTCGAACAGGACCAACGGCGCACCCGCCAGCCGCGCCGCGAGGCGCTCGGTCATGGCGGCGCAGCCCGGGATGAAGAAGGCGTGGGCGCCGCCATCCTTCCTGCCATTGTCCTGCCACAGCTCGAGCCCGACCGTGGTGTCGTCCTCGGTGTATTTTTCCGGATCGAAGTTCGGGCCCTCGAGATAGAGCGGCACCTTGCCGGGCACCGCGAAGGCGCGCACGAACAGCGCCGGCGCGTCGCGCTCGGGATCGGCGAGCGCGATCGTCTGGTCGAGCGGCAGCGCGAGGCGCGTCACGCAATCGGGCGCCAACACCTCGAAGATGCGGTTGGAGGCCAGCACGCCGAGCACGCTGCGGGTGGCGTAGAGATTGAAGCGATGGCGCTCGCGCAGGTCGAGCAGGCCGGCGAGCGCGTCGACATCGCCGCCGGTCAGCGCCACCCCGGCGATCGGGGAGGAGCGCAGGCCGGCGGTCGGCCACAGCGCTGGGGTCGCTTGGATCTGGGCGCGCAGGTCGGGCGCGGCGTTGAGCACGAACCAGCGTCGGCCGTCGGCCGACACCGCGAGCGAGGTTTGGGTACGCGACAACGCGACAGGATCACCGGTGCGCGCCCGGCGACATCCTTCCGCGTTCGAGTTCCATTGGGGAAAGCCGCCGCCGGCGGCCGACCCGAGGACGATCAGCTTCACGGCCGGGCCTCAGGGCGAGGCTCGGCGCGCGGGCGAACTACCTGACGGCGCAGGCGTAAGCGTTGATCTCGGTGCCGACCGCGATCTCGACGATCTTGGGCTTCTTCCAGGCCATGGGTCCCTCCCGGTTCCGCTACTGTCGTTAAGGATAGGGACCGGCCCCCCCGGCGTCAATCAGGAGTCGGGCCTGGAGCATCATGCGACCAGAACGATTCGAACCCTTCGCCGCCCAGCGTTTCGATCGCTCTGAAGCGCCGCTTCAAGTACGACAGAACTGTGTCATCCGGCGGGTCGGCAAGGCGGTTCCTCGCGTCCGCCCCTCAAAGGGACCGAACAACGAGACGGTACCGATATCATGTAGGTAGCTCCGTGCCCAGAAGTGACAGTCCCCGCAATTGAAGTTATAGATGATGTAATTATAGATCTGAATGAGAGTATTTTCGTCCAAGTACTGTTTGCGCTTGTGTTCAACTTTGATGGGATCGATGTCGTCGTCATCAAGAATCCGGTATCCAGACATCGGCACTCCACATCCTTCGACTTCTCATTCAGACGCAAGTCACCCTTCGAGAGCGCTTTTGGCGCCTATGCCGCCCGTTTGACTGTGATCCGCGGCTTGAGGCCGCCGGCGGCGGCCATATCGACCAGCGTGTCGAGCGAGAACAGGTCGATGCGGCCGCGCACGAGGTCTGAAATGCGCGGCTGCGTGACGCCGAAGCGCGCGGCGGCCTGCTTCTGCGTCCAGCCCGAACGCTCGATCAGCGCTGAAAGCTCGATCATGAGTTCGGACCGCGCCCGCAGGCTTGCCGCCGCGTGGCGTGTGTCCTCGATCGCGTCCCAAACACTGGCGTATCGCCGTCTCATCGCCCGCCTCTCACCAACTCTCGATAGCGCTGCCGGCCAAGTTCGATGTCGTTGGGGCTCGTCTTTTGACCCTTCTTTTGGAAGCAGTGCAAGACGTGGACAGCCCCGAGGTGCATCACAAGGTAGAAGACGCGGAATGCTCCGGAGGGATCGCGAATACGTAGCTCTCGAGCGCCTGGGCCGACCGAGCGGATTGGTTTCCAATCGTCGGGTTCCAGGCCACGCTGGATCCGTTCGAGTTGATAACCAGCCCGCTGTCGCGCACTTGGCGGGAACGCCCTCAAAGCATCACGCGAACTGCCGACGAACCAGACCGGCTTCATGGCTCCCCACTCGTCCATACAAGAACTTGTATGGATTGGCAACCATGCGGAGTGATCGCCGGCGGCGGGGCGCCGATCTTCACTTGTGCCGCGCCACCGTGTAGGCGAGGTCGAGGATGTCCTGGTCGGACAGCGGCTGCAGCACCTCGGCCATCGAGGCGTCGTAGCCGCGGCGGGTGTTGGACTTGTACTCGCGCAGGGTCTTGGTCAGGTAGTCCTCGCGCTGGGCGCCGATGCGCGGCACGTTCTCGGCGCCGGCCAGATCGGGGCGATGGCAGAAATAGCAGCGATGCTGCTGCAATAGTGCACGGCCGTGCTCGATGCGCGCGGCGTCGCCGGCGTCGGCGAGCGGCGGCGGCGGCGGCAGCTTGGGGATGGCGTCCGAGATCGCGCGCAGGTCGTCGTCGGTCAACGGCTTGGTCATGTCGTTCATGATGTCGAAGACGCGCAGCTTCTCGCGGAACATGAAGATCTGGATCAGCGCGTAGGGTGCGGTCTGGCCGCCCAGCGACGGCGTGTTCTCGATCTCCGACGCGCCCTTCTCGCCGTGGCACGCCAGGCACGGCGCCATCTTCTCCTCGAGGGTCTCGGCGCGCGCCGCGCTTGTGGCGACGGCCGCGGCGAACATAATCGCGACCGCTGCGCCGCGCATGGGTTTCAGTCCCTGTTCGGATGTGGCTAGGGCAGGATCGGGGGGCGCGGACGTTGGCGCCGCACCCCCCGCCGAGGCTTACTTGCCCGCCGCCGCACTCTGCGCGGCAGCGTAGCTCAGGCGATAGATCGCGCCGTTCCAGTCGTCGGAGATCAGCAGCGCGCCGTCCTTCATCTGCAGCACGTCGACCGGCCGCCCGACATAGGCGTTGTTCTGGAGGAAGCCGGTGACGATCGGCACGATGTCGGTGCGCTTGGTGCCGGAGACGTCCCAGGCGTTGAGCGGCAGGCCCTGCTTGTTGAGCTTGATCAGGACGACGTCGCCGCCGAACTTGACCGAGCGGTTCCACGAGCCGTGACGCGCCAGGATGATGTTGCCGCGATATTCGGCGGGCAGCATGGACCCGGTATAGAAGCGCATGCCGAGACCGGCGGCGTGCGGCCCGGTCAACGCGATCGGCGCCACGAAGTCGCTGCACTTGCGGCCCCAGCCGAACTCCGGATCCGGCAGGTTTCCCTGATGGCAGAACGGATAGCCGAAGTGATCCTTGCCCGGGTTGACCAGCCGGTTGAGCTCGTCCTCGTCGGCGGATTGTCGAGAACGTTCTCGATGTTGTCGATCTTCGAGATCCGCTCGATCTCGGCGATGTAGAGCGTGCCCTTGTGGAAGAGGATGCCGTTCGGCGAGTGCATGCCGGACGCGATTACCTTGGCCTCGCGCTTGCCGCCCTTCTCGACGACGGCGTAGACCTTGTCGAGCAGGCGGTTCGAGACGAACACGGTGCCCTTGTCGCCGAGCTTGAGCGTGCGCGCGTTCGGGATGCCGGCGGCCCAGACCTCGAGCTTGAAGCCCTTCGGCACCTTGAGCTTGTCGAGCGGCAGCTTGTCGGCCGCGGTCGGCAGGGGCGGCGGCGCGTTCGGCGCCAGCTTGACGGCTTGCTCGTTGGCCGGACGGCCGACCGCCCACGCCGGCGGCGGCGTCGGCGCGGCGGCCGGTGCCGCGGCGGGCGCCGGCGCGGCCGGCTGCTGGGCGTCGGCGGGGACGGTCGCGAGCAGGCCGCAACAGGTCCCGGCCAGCAGCAGGCTGCGGATGCTAAAGCGGTGGATAATCATGCAGTTCCCTCCCTGTCCGGAGATTGCGCCGCCGCGGGCGGTCGCTCTCCGGCGTTGCTGTCGCGAGTTTCACCGGTCATGGTGTCGCGTGCAAGCGCCGCGTCGCGCGGCGCGCCACCGCTCGACGGACGGTCGCCATGACAGCGCTCGCCTTTGACGTGCCGCCCGGCGCGTGCGATTGCCACACCCATGTCTTCGGCGAACCGATGCGCTTTCCGTTCGCCAAGAAGCGCACGTATACGCCGCCGCAAGCCTCGGTCGCCGAGCTCGTCACGCTGCAGCGAGGGCTCCGTCTCGACCGGGTCGTGATCGTGCAGCCGAGCGTCTACGGCACCGACAATTCATGCACCCTCGATGGCATGCGCCGGCTGGGCGCCCGCGCGCGCGGCGTCGCCGTGATCGACCCCGCGACCTCCGAGGCCGAGCTCGACGTCATGGCGCGCACCGGCATGCGCGGCGTCCGGCTCAACCTGGCGACCGCAGGCGAGACCGATCCGGACGCCGCCCGATCGCGGCTCGCCGCGCTGGCCACGCGCCTCAAGCCGCGCGGCTGGCACGTTCAGATCTACACGCAGCTGTCGGTGATCGCGGCGTTGCAGAACCAGATCGCCGCCGCGCCGGTACCGGTCGTGATCGACCATTTCGGCGGCGCGCGCGGCGAGCTTGGACCCGACCAGCCGGGCTTCGCGGCGCTGCTGGCGCTGGTCCGTGGCGGCAACGTCTACGTCAAGCTGTCGGGCAGCTACCGGAGTTCCGAGCGCGCGCCCGACTATCCCGACATGGCGGCGCTGGCGCGCGCGCTGATCGAAGCCGGCCCGGACCGCATGGTGTGGGGCAGCGATTGGCCGCATCCCGACTCGCCGCACGGTCCCGACGGCAACCCCCACGCCATCACGCCGTTCCATGTCATTGACGACGGTGCACTCCTCAACCAGTTGGCGGCGTGGGCGCCCGACCCGGCGCAGCGCCGCAAGATCCTGGTCGACAACCCGGCGCGGCTCTACGGGTTCTAGTGCGCATGGCTCGTATCACCGCGCCGATCCTGCTGCTCGCCCTGGTCGCTGCCGCACCGGCGCTGCGTGCCGAGGAAGTGGCGTCGAAGAGCACGCCGCCGGCGGCGGCGCTGCCGGCCGACGCGACGACCGGCCATACGCTGCGCGTCGGCGACCGCCAGCTCGGCTACAGCGCGACCGCCGGCACGCTGCCGCTCGC
>JACQAI010000135.1 GCA_016195115.1 Pseudomonadota bacterium | reverse complement strand
GCGCCGCACTGGCCCACGGCGTGGTACGGCCGCGACCTGCCGGTGGCGTTCATTTCGGTGGTCGACGAGGAGATCAAACGCATCGGCGCGGTCGGCGTGCCCAAGGGCGGCATCCGGACCTTGGCGGCGGCGACCATCCTCGCGCACGGCACCGACGCCCAGAAGCAGAAATTCCTGCGCCGCATCCTGACCGGCGAGGACATCTGGTGCCAGCTGTTCAGCGAGCCGGGCAGCGGCTCCGACCTCGCGGGCGCGCTGACGCGCGCCGAGTTCAAGGGCAACCACTGGGTGGTCAACGGCCAGAAGGTGTGGACCACCAGCGCGCACAAGGCGCACTGGGGATTGCTGCTGGCCCGCACCGATAGCGACATACCGAAGCACAAGGGCCTGTCGTACTTCATCCTCGACATGCACCAGCCGGGTGTCACGGTGCAGCCGCTGCGCCAGATGAACGGCCATGCCTCGTTCAATCAGGTGTTCTTCACCGACGCCATGGTGCCGCCCGACATGCTGGTCGCCGAGGTCGGCGACGGTTGGACGGTCGCGACCACCACCCTGATGCACGAGCGCCGCGGCGCCGATGCGCTGCGCAGCTGGGCGGCCGGCTCGGACAAGCCCGGGCGCATCTACGACGAGGAGCGCGCCGAGATCGCCACCGTGATGGCGCCCTACACCTGGTATCCGCAGCGCGTCGGCCGCGTCGAGTGGCTGATCGAGCGCGCCAAGGCGATGGGCCGCGATAAGGACCCGGTGATTCGCCAGGAGATCGCCAAGGTTCTGACGATGTCGAAGTGCGCCGAGTGGACCGCGCGGCGCGCGCGCGCCGCGCAGGAGCTCGGCCGGCCGCAAGGGCCTGAAGGCTCGCTCGGCAAGCTGGTGTCGAGCCACGTCGCGCGCGCGGCGTCGCGCGTCCACACCCTGATCGCGGGCACCGATGCCATGCTCGCCGGCGCCGACGGACCCCTGGAGGGCAAGATCGCCGAGATATTTGTTTCAGTACCCGCTGGATCGATCGCCGGCGGCACCGACGAGATCCAGCGCAACATCATCTCGGAGCGCGTGCTCAACATGCCGAAGGAGCCGCGCACCGACACCGACCGCCCGTTCAAGGACGTGCCGAAGAACCTCGTGCGCTAAGCGCTACCGGTCACGCTCTTGGCGAGCGCGCGCAGCAGCACCCCGCCGTCGCCGCGCCAGGCCGAGCCATGCATGCAGGCGAGCGTGGTCGGCTGGATCGCCGCCAGGCGCTCGATCAGCGCGCCGGTGTGCGGGGCGTGGGCGTAGTACTCGACCTGGCCTCGGAAGGCCTCGCTCGGCCCCAAAATGTCGCCGTCGGTCAGCACCGGATGGCCGGTGCCCGGCTGGGTGAACAGATCGCTGCACAGCAGGGTGTTGGTCGTCTCTTCGTGCAGGAAGCCGCATTCCCAGCCGTGCGGCACGTGCGGCGCGTCGATCCAACGCACGACGTGCGTGCCCAGGGTGACGCGCGCACCGTCGGCCAGCGGCTGCGGCGCGCGGTCGGCGAAGTCGCCGATCGACACTCGGGCCGCGATGGCGCCGCACAGCGGCACCGCCTCGGGCGCCACCGCGAGAAAATCGTTGAGCGCGCCGCACTCGTCGGCCTCGTAATGCGAGAACGAAATATAGCGCAGCCGCTCGACCGGCATGATGGCGGCGATCGCCTCGCGCACGACCGGGAACAGCTTGCGCAACCCGGTGTGGAACAGCAGCGGCTGGTCGTCGACCACAAGGTACTGGTTGAACGTGAAGCCGCCGGATGGCCGGACGACCGGCGTGTTGATGCGATAGATGCCCGACGCGATCTCGTCGACCGTCGTGCCGGACTCGCGATTGGTGATCATGCCCACGAACTCCTGTCCTCGATCTCTGGTCAGATGGCGCCGACGGCGCTTGGGCGCAAGCGCAGCAGCTGCTCGGCTTCGGCGACCAGGCGCTCGACGATGACCCCGGCCGCCGGCACGTCGTGCATCAGATCGATGCCCTCGCCGGCCAGCACGCCCGCGACCGAGAAATCGCCCGCAAGGCGGCGTTCCTCGTAGCGCGCGATCTCGGTCGCCTTGGCCGCCGCCAAGCCAGCCTCGTTGCCGTGCCACCGCGCGGTCAAGGTGTTGGCGATCATGCGCGCCGTGAAGCCGGCCGGCCAGTCGATATCGCGCACCAGGTCGATCACGGTGGTGCGCAGGGTGTCGTCGCCGCTCGCCTCGGCCGCCGCGCGCTTGGCGTTGGGATGCGCCAGCGATTCATCCGAGACGTAGAAGCGCGTGCCGACCAGCACGCCCTCGGCGCCGAGCATCAGGGCGGCGGCCAGGCCGCGGCCGTCGGCGATGCCGCCGGCGGCGACCACGATCGCCTCTGACCGCCGCGCCGCGACCAGGTCGACCACCGCGGGCAAGAGCGGGAACAGGCCGCGGCTGGCGCCGTGGCCGCCGGCCTCGGCGCCCTGCGCGATGATGATGTCGGCGCCGGCCTCGAGCGCTTCGCGCGCGTGCGCCAGGGTCTGGACCTGGCAGATCAGCGCCACGCCGGCCTGCTTGATCGCCGGGGCAAAGGGCCGCGGGTCGCCGAACGACAGCATCAAGGCGGCCGGGCGGCGCGCCAGCACCGGCGCCAGCAGCTGCGGCCGGTTGGCCAGCGACCAGGTGATGAAGCCGCAACCGACCCGTTGGTTGCCGGCGGCCTGGAACTGCTCGTCGATCCAGCCCGCGTCGCCGTAGCCGCCACCGATCAGGCCGAGCCCGCCGGCGGCGCTGACCGCGGCCGCCAGCCGCCCACCCGACGCGCTGCCCATTGGCGCCAGCAGGATCGGATGGCGGATGCCGAGCCGCCGGGTCAGTCTGGTCGACAAGGTCATGTCTGAACCTCTCTTCTCGTCGCGCGCGATCGCTCTCCGTACATGCCTCCCCCGCGCGCCAGCGTGGGGGAGGGT
>JACQAI010000548.1 GCA_016195115.1 Pseudomonadota bacterium | reverse complement strand
GCTGCGCCCCCTGCCGCGCTCACTGGTGCGAGTACAGGAGCTTGCCGGGCACCTCGAGCTTGGCCGACAGGATGGTACCGGTCTCGGACTCGGTGATGTAGACAGTGCGCCGGTCGGGTCCACCGTAGGCGATGTTCGTCGTGGCAACGCCAGTGGCCGAGCGGAGTTCGGCCACTGGCCGGCCGAACTTGCTGAACAGCCACACCGAGCCCATGCCGACGTGGCAGACCGCGAGGCTGCCGGCCTCGTCCATCGCCATGCCGTCGGGCCCGGTGCCGCCCGACATCTGGATGAAGATGCCGACGCGCTGGGTGCTGCCGTCCGGGAGCAGCGGCACCCGCCACACCGCGTTGCCGCGCGTCACCGCCAGATAGAGAATCTGCTCGTTGGGCGTGAGCACCAGGCCGTTGGGGCTCGGGATGTGCTCGACCACGATCTCGAGCCGGCCGTCGGCGCTCAAGCGATAGAGTCGCCCGCTGGCGTCGCGCATGTCGCTTTCGCCCTGATCGGTGAAATAACAGTCGCCGTTCTTGGCGAACACCAGGTCGTTGAGCCCCTTGAAGCGCTCGCGGCGCGGCCGGTCGACCAGCGCCGTCACCTTGCCGCTTGCCGGATCGAGCAGCATCAGGCCCTGCTTGTGGTCGGCGATGAAGATCCGGCCGTCCTTGTGGATCTTGAGGCCGTTGGGCTCGCCGTCGTACTCGGCGACGACGCTGAACTCGCCGGCCGGCGACACCTTCATGACCTGGCCGTAGGGGATGTTGACGACGTAGAGATTGCCGGCGCGGTTGAACGACGGCCCCTCGAGGAAGCAATCGCGCGGCACGCCGCTCTGCTCGCGCAGCTTGGCGCCCTTGCCGCGCAGTGCATCCGGAACGCGGGCGAACACCTCGGTCTCGATCACGGGCGGTGCGGCGAACACGGGCGGTCTCCTCCAGCAATGGACTTCGCGTCAGTCTCGGTCAGTTGCGCTGCAGCCGCAACCGGTGCACCGTGATCGGGCTCAGTCAGGGAGGGCCACGATGACCGCCGCGATCCGCACCCCCAGCCGCGCCGAGCTCGACAAGCGCATCGCGCGCTTCGAGCAACTGCAGCCGATGTCGACGTCCAAGGATCTCGACTGGGTGCCGCAACCCGCCAAGGACATCGTGTTCGCGCGCAAGATCATGCCCGTGATCCTGGAGGAGACGAAGAGCCCATTCGGCAGCAGCGCGCCGATCTTCGGGGCCGCCGGCACCACCATGTTCGTCTCGCGGCTACCGGCCGGCACCGGGCCGTGCCTGCACTCGCACAACGACACCTACGAGACCTTCTTCGTGCTCGAGGGCTCGATCGAGTATCTGATCGGCGACCCGGTCGCCCATCGCGTGACCTTGAACAAGTGGGACTGCCTGTCGTGCCCGCCGCGCATCTACCGCGGATTTCGCAACGTCGGCAGCGCCGACGCCGTGCTCCTGACGGTGATCACGGGCGTGGTCGAGGCGCGCGACGACGTCTCGATCCCGAACTCGATCGGCGTGCAGATCCAGCGCGCCCACGGCGACAAGGTGCTCGACGCCTTCAAGGCGCTGCTGCGGTTCGATCCGCCGACGAAGGACGCCTAGCGCGGCAGGGGCGAAGCCCCGCGAGCGCCCAAAGCACGCGGCAGGGGCGAAGCCCCGCGAGCGCTCGAGATGGCTGTCGCGGCCGCGGGCGCTATTGCGGCGCCACGGCCTTGCGCAACGCCACCTCGTTGATCGCCAGCCCGCCGCGCTCGAGCATGCCGTTGAGGTAGGCAGCCTGGAGCTCCTCGGCCCGGCGCTGCCGCAGGGTTTGGATCAGGGCCTCGCGAACCTCGGCCAGCGGCGCCACGACCGAGGGCTTGGAGTCGATCATCTTGACGATGTGGAATCCGTTCGGCGAACGGATCGCCGCGCTGATCTCGTTCTTGGCCATGAAACCGACGGCGTTGCGCACCTCGGGCAGCAGGTTCTGGGCACCCAGCCAGCCGAGATCGCCGCCGCCGACCGCGCTCTCCTTGTGGTCCGAGGACTCGCGCGCCAGCGCCGCGAAATCCGTACCCTTGGTGCGCGCCTTGCGCACCAGCTCGTCGGCGCGCCGCTGCACCGCGTCGGTCACGCCCTTGTCGGCGCTCGCCGGCACCGACAGGAAGATCTGCGCCAGGCGATACTCGCCCGGCTTCATCAGGTTGCCCTTGTTGGTCTCGTAGGCGGCCTGGATCTCGGCGTCGGACGGGAAGCCCGGGGGCATCTGGACGACGGATTGGAGATAGCTACCCAAAATGACATTGAGTCGCGCGGCCTCGAGTTGCGCCTGAACCTCGGGCCGCTGATCCCATTTCTTGTCGCGCGCCTCGGCGAGCACGGCGAGGCGGCCGAGTTCGTTGCGAACCAGCCGATTGAGCACCTGCGGGTCCTTCTCCGCCTGCAGGCGAACGTTGGGATCCGCGGCGCGCAGGAAATCGCGGACTTGGCCGAGCTTGATCTCGGCGTTGCCGACCCGGCCAACCACCTCGTTGGGGTCGTCGGCCGCGCGCTGGCTCATCGCCGGACCGGCCGAAACCAGGCCGAATGCGAGCACGGCGAGCGGCAAGCGGAGCAGGAGCTGTCTCATGCGGGGCATCTTGCTACCGGGCCGTTGCCAATTCGTCAATTCGCGTTTGATCGCGCGGGCCGCCGGCGGGCCGCCGCCGTCGGCCCCCCAAGGGTGCCGGAATTTGCGGCATTTTGCGCTATAAATAGTGGATGTTGCAGGATCTCGCGAAGCCTCCGGGCGCCTCGGAGCGGACCGCCCTGCCCGACCGGGCGGGCCGGCCGCGCTGGCGCCTGCCGATCGTCTGGCTCTTGGTCCTGGCGCTGCCGACCCTGACCTGCGTCGCCGTGGCGAGCGTGCTGACCCTGGGGATCATCGATTCGCGCGCCTATACCCGCATCCTGATCCGCGACCGCGCCGATACCGTGCTCGACTCGATCGTGCTGGAGCTCTCGATCCATCTTGACCCGGTGACGGCGCAGCTCGCCGCCGTAGCCCAGGAGTTCGCCTCCGGGGCGATCGACGTCGGCGACGACGATGCGATCTACCGCTACCTGAGCGGCGTGCTGACCGCGGTGCCGCAGGCCTCCGGCATCGGCCTGGCGCGACCCGACCGCCAGAGCAGCATCTTCTATCGTGCCGGCGACCACGTGGCGCGCGAGCGCCAGCGTGCCTCGCCGCGCGTGCGCGACTGGGTCGAGCAGGCGCACGTTTGGACCATCAGCCGCTGGATCGAGCCGGTGTTCACGATGCGCACCGGCCGCTCGGTCGTCATGCTGCTGCAACCCTTGCACGGCCCGCGGTCGTATATCGGCGTGCTGCTCGTCCCGGTGCCGATCGACGGGCTGTCCCGATACCTGGCGACACTGTCGCTCGGCCTCGACCAGACGCCGTTCGTGCTGTTCGGCCACGACCATGTGCTGCTGCATCCCCTGCTGCAGGAGCGTTCCGACAGCATCACGCTGGAGCGGCCGATGCCGACCTTGGCCGACTTCACCGACCCGATCCTCGCCCGAATCTGGGACCCGCGCAGCGCGCCGCTGGAAGCCGACGAGCTGCCGGTAGCGACCACGGGACGGCGGCTCGAGATCGCCGGCGAGAGCTACGTCTTCATGTATCGCGCGGTCGCGAAATACGGCGAGGCGCCGTGGCTGGTCGGCAGCTATTTCCGCGAGGCGGAGCTCGGCGCCGCCGAGCTCCGGCGGATCGAGCGGCTGATCGTCGGCGGCGGCGCCATCCTGGTGATCTCGGTGCTGCTCAGCCTCGCGGTCGGCCGCCTGGTCGGCCGCCCGATCCTGCGCTTCGCGCGCGCCAGCCGCGAGATCGAGAGGGGCAACTTCGCGCAGCCGCCGCTCACCGGCAGCCCGATCCGCGAGTTCGACCAGGCCGCGCGCGCGTTCAACGACATGGTCGACGGGCTGCGCGACCGCGAGCGCATCCGCGACCTGTTCGGCAAATACGTGCCGCCCGAGGTCGTCGAAACCGTCCTGGCCGACCCCGACGCGCTCGAGCTCGCCGGCCAGAAGCGCGAGATCACGGTGCTGTTCTCCGACATCGAGGGCTTCACCGCGCTGTCGGAAGGGCTGCAGCCGGATTTGGTCCTGACGCTGCTCAACGCGTATTTCGAGGGTGTCTGCAGCATCCTGGTCGAGCACGGCGGCATCATCGTCGACTTCGTCGGCGATGCCGTGTTCGCCATTTTCGGAGCGCCGATCGTCCAGCCGGATCACGCGCACCGCGCGCTCGCCGCGGCGCGCAGCCTCGAGCACTTCACGGCGACGTTCGCGGCCGAGCAGCGGCGTCACGGGCTGGCATTCGGCCGCACTCGCGTCGGCATCCACACCGGCATCGCGATCGTCGGCAACATCGGCTCGCACGACCGCCTGAAGTACGGTGCCGCCGGCGATGTCGTGAACACCGCGTCCCGGCTCGAGGGCGCCAACAAGATCTTCGGCAGCCGCATCCTGGCGAGCGCCGCCGCGGTCCGCCACGCCGACGATCCGGACGTCCGCCCGATGGGCAGCGTGGCCGTCCAGGGCCGCGCCGCCCCGGTCGAGGTCTTCGAGGTGCTCGATCGCGGCGACAGCGCCAATGCCTGGCACGCGCAGTATCTGGCAGCGTTCGCGATGCTCGCCAACCGTCCGGCTGACGCCGCCGAGGCGGTCCGGCGCCTGTTCGCGGCCCGGCCCGACGATCGCCCCGTCGGCCGCCTGCTCGATCGCCTCGAGGGCGGCGCCACCGGCGAGCTGGTCGAGCTGGCCGAGAAATGACACGTCGACTGCAACCGCGCCACCGTGTTTGACCTATAGTGGATCATGGTCACCGCCGCCGACGCCCAGCTCGAGATCAGCCGGCCGACCCCGGAAACCCTGCTGATTCGCCTCGCCGGCCCCTGGGTGCTGCGGCGCGACCTACCCGACCTGATCGATGCCGTGGAGCGCCACGCCCCTCGCGGCGCGGTGCGCCGGATCGCGGTCGACGCCACCCGGCTAGAGACCTGGGACAGTATGCTGATCGCCGAGCTCCGCCGGCTGAAGACGATGTGTGCCGCCGGGGGTGTCGAGATCGACTTCGCCGCCCTGCCGGACGGCGCGCGGCGGCTGATCGACCTCGCAACCGCGACGTCCGAGCGCCCGCCGCAGCGCCGGTCGCAGGGGCGCCACGGTTTCCGCGTCGCGGTCGGGGTCGAGGTCATTCGAGCAGTGCGCTCGGTCGGTGACATGGTCGGCTTCCTCGGCGAGACCATCCAGGCGCTGGTTGCCGCCGTGCGCGGCCACGCGCGCTTTCGCTGGGTCGATCTGCTCCAGGTCATGCAGGAGCACGGGCCCGCGGCGCTGCCCATCGTCGGTCTGGTCAACTTTCTCGTCGGCATGATCATCGCGTTCATCGGCGCGATTCAGCTCGAACGCTTCGCCGCCGAGATCTACGTGGCCAACCTGGTCGGCGTCGGCGTCGTACGCGAGATGGGCCCGATGATGACCGCGATCATCCTGGCCGGGCGCACCAGCGCGGCGTTCGCGGCCCAGCTGGGCACCATGCAGGTCAACGAGGAGATCTCCGCGTTCCGGACCATGGGCATCCCGCCGATGCAGTTCCTGGTGCTGCCGCGTGTCATCGCGCTGGTCCTGATGGTCCCCCTGCTGACGGTCTACGCCGACGTCATCGGCATCTTCGGCGGCGCGGTGGTGTCGCTCGTCAAGCTGCATTTGTCCTTGACGCTGTTTTATCAACAGCTGGTCGGCGCGCTGTCCATGATCGACTGGATCGGCGGCCTGATCAAAGCAGCCGTGTTCGGCGTCATCATCGTGCTCTCGGGCTGCCTGCGCGGCATGCAGGCGTCCCGCAGCGCGTCGGCGGTGGGCTACGCGGCGACCTCCGCCGTCGTCACCGGCATCGTGTTCATCATTGCCACGGACGCCGTCTTCACCATCATCTACATCGTGCTGGGTATTTGAAGCCGTGCAGAGCGCCGCCCCCCCCAACGACAGCCCGATCTGCGATTTCGCGCCGCGGGACGGCGAGGCGCATATCCAGGTCCGTGGCCTGACCATGGCGTATGGCAATTTCGTGCTCCAGCGGGATCTGAACTTCACCATCAACCGGGGCGACATCTTCGTCATCATGGGCGGCAGCGGCTCGGGAAAAAGCACGTTGCTCAACCATCTCCTCGGCCTCAACCCGCCGGCCAAGGGGCAGGTGCTGTTCGAAGGCCACAGCCTGTGGGACGCCACCCCGGAGGAACGCGACCTCATCCTGCGGCGGGTCGGCGTGCTCTATCAGAGTGGCGCGTTGTGGAGCTCGATGACCTTGGAGGAGAACATCGCCCTGCCGCTCGGCGAGTACACCAACCTGTCGGAGCGCCAGATCCGCGAGCTGGTCGGCTTCAAGCTCGCGTTGGTCGGTCTGTCGGGTTTCGAGGACTATTTTCCGTCACAGATCAGCGGCGGCATGCGCAAGCGCGCCGGCTTGGCACGTGCCATGGCGCTCGATCCCGAGATCCTGTTCTTCGATGAGCCCTCGGCCGGCCTCGATCCGATTACCGCCAAGCGCCTCGACGATCTCATCCTCGACCTCCGCGCCACCCTGGGCGCGACCGTGGTCGTGGTGACCCACGAGCTCGACAGCATCTTCGCGATCGGCACCAACTCGGTGTTCCTCGACATCGAGCGGCGGACCCAGACCGCCCTCGGCGACCCCAAGCGGCTGCGCGACGAGTGCCCGGATCCGACCGTGCACAGCTTTCTGACCCGCGGTCGCGAGACCATCGAGGCAGCCCAATGATCCAGCGCTCGAACCCCCGCGTCATCGGCGGCTTCGTGCTTGGAGCCTTGGCCCTCATGGTGTCGGCGGTCCTGGTGTTCGGTAGCGGCCAGTTCTTCCGAAAATACGACCGCGCGGTGATCTTCTTCCAAGGTACGGTGGGCGGGCTGCGCGTCGGCGCGCCGGTCGATTTGCGCGGTGTCCAGATCGGGTCGGTGCAGGAGATCTCGATCCAATACGACCTGTCGAGCGGCCAGTCGGCAATTCCAGTGGTCATCGAGATCGATCCGAACCGTGTGGCGACCGTCGGCCGGTCGGCCGAGGACACGCGCTTCTCGATCGAGCGCATGGTCGAGCGCGGCTTGCGCGCCGAACTGAGGCTCCAAAGCTTCGTAACCGGCCAAATGGCGGTGCAGCTCAACTTCAATTCGCGCATCGAGGCGCGGCTGGTCGGCAGCGACCTGCCCTATCCGGAGATCCCGGCGATCCCGTCAACCTTCGAGCAGGCGCAGGAGATCCTGACCGAGCTGGCACGCTCGGCCCCCGAGATGCTGCAGCGCCTCAATCTGGTGCTCGATCGCGCGGCGAACGTGCTCGGCGAACTCTCGGACACGGCTCCCGCGGCACGTCAGCTGGTGACCGATCTGGGCAAGTTCTCCGCCGCGCTGGGCGAGAGCGACCGCGATGTCCGCACCCTGCTCGCGATGCTCGCGAAGCTGAGCGGCAGCCTCGACACGACAGCGCTCGAGTTCGGCGAGACCGGCAAGCGCCTCAACCGCATCCTCGCCGACAACGACGGTCCGATCAAAAACATGATCGCGCAATTCGGCAAGACGGGCACCGGTCTGACCCAGCTGACCGATAAGCTGAACCTGATCGCCCAGGACAATCGCGAAGGATTGAAGGATTTTACGACGAGCGGCCTTTATGATCTTACCAACCTGATTCGCGACACCCAGGAGCTGGTGGGAAATTTGAACCGGACGATCGACGACCTCAGGCGCAATCCGAGCCAGTTCCTGTTCGGCCAGCAGCAGCGCGAGGTCCCGGCGAACCGCGCCCGGGCGCCCTGATCGTGACCGTGCCTCCCCCGCGCGTCCGCGTGCCGCGGCGACGCCTCCTGGTGCTCGCCGGAGCGCTGCCGCTCATGACCACGGGCTGCCTCGGCCTGGTGTCCGGCCCGACGCCGCGGCGCTTCCGGTTGGGCAATCCGGCGCAGTTTCCGGCCGATCTGCCGCGCGCGGACTGGACGCTCGAAATCGACCAGACGGTCGCCGAGCCGGGGATCGACACCACCCGCGTCGCCCACCTCGCGAGCAACGGTCTCGAGTTGCAGTACTACCCCGAGGCCGAATGGCCGAGCACGGCCGCCGACATGGTCAACAAGCTGCTCATCCAGTCGTTCGTCGACAGCGGCAAGATTCCGCGCGTCGGCGACCGCAACTCGGGCATGCGCCCGGACTTCACGCTGAAAACAGTGCTGCGCGACTTTCAGGCCGAGGGTGCCGGGTCATCCACGATCAAGGTCGTGGTGACGGCGTCCCTCATCCAGATGCCGCGCCGGGTGCAAGCCGGCGCCGAGCGCTTTCAGAGCATGACGCCGGCGGCGTCGATCGGGATCGAGGACGTCGTGCGCGCCTTCGACAAGGGCCTCGACCGCGTGCTCGCGGACCTCGTGACCTGGACCCTGGTCACCGGCGCGGCGCGCGCCGCCGCCGGCTGAGGCTAACCGCAGCCGAACAGCTCGCCGCGCCGCCGCTCCCCGAACAGCGTACCCGGACGAGTGTCGACCGGCCAGCTGGCGCGCAGCTGCCAGCGCGTGCCGTCCCAACCGAACAGCGCGACATGGTCGGCTGCCAGACCAGGCTGTGCGGCAGCCGCGCAGGTCACCAGCAGGCGATCGAAGCCGCGCGCCGGCAGCGTGGGGATTTCGTCGGCGCCGGCATCGCGCAGCGCGGCGGCGGCGACGCGCGGTGCCAGCAGCCCGAGGGCGCCGCGCAGCTGCAGCGCGCCGTCGTGATTGGCGCCGGTCGCCAGCACGGCGAGCCGGTCGGTCGGCGCCAGGGTGGGCGCGACCGTCTCAGCCAGGCGCCAGATCTCGCCGCGCGCGCGCCGCAGGTCGAAGCGCACGCGCTCGAAGAAGCCGAGCGGCAGCGCCAACGCCGCGATCACGGCGACTGCCGGCACAATTCGCTGCCAGGGATAAACGGCGAACCAGCGCCGCAGCGAATCGCGCAGCAGCAGCACCAGGCCGAGCATCAAGAGCAGCGCCAGCTCGGTGTTGAGCCGGTAGTACGACTGGGCGTTGCGGCTCATCACGCCCTGGAAGTGCGCGACGTAGATGAACACCAGGAACAGGTTGAAGAGCACCGCGCAGCCGAGCAGCAGCACCGGGGCGACGGTCGCTTGATCGCGCCGGCCAGCGAGCCAGCGCGCGACGCCGATTGCGAGCGCCGCCGCCAAGACGCCGAAGAAGGTGATCTTCTCCACAGGGCGTAGAGCGCAAGCGCGGGCAGCACCGCCAGCGCGAGCCGCGCCAGCGCCGCACGATCGCGACGCAGCAGCGCCACGCCGCCAGCGCTCGCGACCAGCGCCACGACCAGCACGAGGTCGGCCTGCTTGACGTTGACCAGCGCGGCAAGCGCCAGCGCCAAGGCCACGGGCTGGCGATCGAGGCCGAGCAGCAGGCGCAGCGCCAGCCAGCCGGACAGCGCCAGCGCCACCCCGGTCGCGACGTCGCCATAGTCGGAGAACGAGATCTCCGGCCCGAACCCGGGATTCCACCACCAGCAGGCGAGCACGCCGGCGGCGCAAGCGGCCCAGCCCGGCGCGGCGCGCGGTGCCGCCTCGAGCCCGGCGGCGACGCGGGCGAACAGCAGCGCCGGCGCGAGCTGGAGCACGACGTTGGCGTGGATCAGCGCGCCCGCCGGCAGCCGCTCGAGCCCGAGCGCGGCGACGAAGCCGACCAGCTGCAGGTTGTAGGGAAACGCCGGCAGCAGCCCGAAGCCGGGTGGCCGATCGTCGGCCGGAAAGACGCCGTGGGCGACCAGATAGGCGGCGTTGGGCAGCCAATGGCTGAAGCTGTCGATCAGCACCGGGCGCGCGCCCGCGAGCAGCAGCAGCACCGGCGCGGCGAGCACGGCGATCCGCCCGAGCGCGCGCCACTCCTCGCGGGTCGGCCGGCGCAGCACCAGGCCGCCGAGGCCAGCCGCCGCGACCGCGTCGCCGGGGATCGTCAGCGACCACGGCAGCACCACGCCCCACACCGTCAGGACGCCGCACACGCCCCCCCAGCCGGCGACCAGCTGCACCTCCGGGGCGGCGTCGCGCACCGCCCAGCGGCCGCAGCCCCACAGCACCAGGCCGGCGCCGAGCGCGTGCGCCAAGCCGACCAGATCGGCAGCCGCCGGAATCAGCAGGAGCAGACCGTCGCCCATCAGATGGCTTCCCTCTCCCCTCCGGGGAGAGGGTCGGGGTGAGGGGGCGTATCGCACAAGCACAATGCGGCTCAGAGACGGGACCGCCCCCTCACCCGCGCGCTTGCGCGCGCCGCCCTCTCCCCGGAG
>JACQAI010000517.1 GCA_016195115.1 Pseudomonadota bacterium | reverse complement strand
ACCGAGTCGAGCATCACCCTGGTCGCCTACCAGGGCCTGTTCGCGGCGCTGCTGAGCGCCTGCCTGCTGCCGCTCGGCTGGATCACTCCGAGCCCGCTCGACGCCCTGATGCTGGTCGGCCTCGGTCTGTTCTCGGGCATCGGCCAATATTGGTGGACCCAGGCGTTCCGCTTCGCGCCCGCGGCGGTGGCGGCGCCGTTCAGCTACATGTCGATGATCTGGGCGCTCGGCCTCGGCTTCGTGCTGTGGGGCGACGTGCCGACGCCGGCCTTGCTCGCGGGCAGCGTCGTGGTTGCCGGTAGCGGCCTCTACATTCTTTATCGCGAGACCGTGCGGCGGCGCCAAGCGACGTCGGTGGCGCCGGTACAGACCGGCTCGGCCCAACCGGGCGGCGTGCTCAAGACGTCCTGATCGACCGGCGCGACGCGCGGTGGTGCCGCGCTCGGAACAGACCTTGATGCAATTCGTTTCAATTGATCGCTGCGCGTCGGCGCAGCGCCGGCATCAGGAGGAACGGCATGAAGCGCTTACTGAGCACGGTCGCGGTTTCGGCATTGGTCCTGGGCGTCGCCGCGTCGGGGTGGGCGCAGAGCCCGGCGTCCCCCGGCGCCATGGACCAGAAGAGCACGTCGGCCACGAAGGGCACGCCGAGCAAGGCCACGACCAGCGACGCCGCCGGTCAGCCTACGCCGAACAGCGCGGCGGGCGCGGCGGCCCAAAGCAATAAGACTATGTCGTCGGGCCAGGGCGGCAGCCAGACGATGTCGGGCAGCAGCCCGAGCGATCCGACGACCGCCGCCAAGCCCAAGCGCAAGACCGCGGCCCAGCGCACCGGCTCGGCCGCCGACCGCTCGGCCAACGAGCTGAACCGCCAGGAGCTGGCCCGGATCACCGGCGCGGGCGCGCCCACGACCACGAGCTACGGCGGCAGCGGCACGCCCTCCGGCATCGAGCGTCCGCTCGGCACGCAGAACTAGGCGCGCTCGCTTCGACTTGACGGGGCCTCGCCCGCCGGGCGAGGCCCTTTCTGTTGGATGGACAGGGCGCGCCGGATCTCGGAAGCTGGCGCCATGAAAGCGATGGTGGTGCGTCGGCCGGGCGGCGTCGAGGCGATGAGCCTCGAGCAGGTGCCCGATCCGACCCCGGGCCCCACGGACGTCGTCATCAAGGTCGATGCCTGCGGCGTGTGCTTTCACGACATCGTGACGCGCAACGGCACGCTCAAAGCCGGCGTCAAGATGCCGTGCATCCTCGGCCACGAGATCTCCGGTGTCGTCGCCGAGGTCGGGCGCGACGTGCGCGGCTTCAAGCCCGGCGACCGTGTCGCGACGGCGCAGCGCTACCACATCTGCGGCGCCTGTCGCTATTGCCGCAGCGGCCGCGAGACCTTGTGCCCCGACCGCAAGTTTCTCGGCGACTACGGCCTGGTCGGCGGCTACGGCGAGTACGTCGCCGTCGAGGACGACAACGTCGCGCTGGTGCCCGACAACGTCCCGCTCGACCGCGCCGCGATCGTCGCCTGCACGATCGGCACGATCTTGAACGCGATCCGCGAGGTCGGCCATCTGCAGCCCGGCGAGCGCGCGCTGGTCACCGGCGCCGGCGGCGGCCTCGGGCTGCAGGCCATCCAGCTGGCGCGGCTCGCCGGCGCGCACGTCGTCGCGGTCACGACCTCGCCCGAGAAGGTGCCGGTGATCCGCGCGCAGGGCGCGCACCACGTGATCGTCGTCGAGCGCGGCGGCGATTTTTCCGCCGCGGTCAAGGACGCCACCGACGGCCAGGGCGTCGACGTCGCGATCGACAATGTCGGCAGCCCGGTGTTCGAGCCGACCCGCCGCTCGATCGCCGTGGGCGGCCGCTGGCTGCTGATCGGCCAGCTGACCGGGCAATTTGTCCCTTTCAACCCCGCTCAGCTGTTCCTCAAGAACGTCTCGATGCTGAGCGCCACCAGCACGACGCGCCAGCAGCTGATCGACTGCCTCGAGATGGTGGCGCGCGGCCAGCTCAACCCGATCGTCAGCCAGAGCCTGCCGCTCGAGCGCGCCGCCGAGGCCCACGTCGCGGTCGAGAGTGGCCGCGCGCTCGGTCGCATTTTGCTGCGACCGAACGGCTGAGCCCGTGGTCCTCGACATCCGCGATCAGGCGGCGATCGTCGGCATCGGCGTCAGTGAGTTCGGCCGCAATTTGCCGGCCAGCCAACTCATGCTTGGCGCGGTCGCGTTCAAGGCCGCGCTCGCCGACGCCGGCTTGACGCGCGACGCGGTCGACGGGCTGTCGATCCATCTCGGCTGGCCGCTCGGCGTCGACTACGACCGTGTCGCCGACGCCTTCGGCCTCGAGATCCGCTACGTCAACCAGGCCTGGCTGCACGGACGGTTTGTCACGCAGTCGCTCCAACATGCCGCGCTCGCGGTCGCGACCGGGATGGCCGACGTGGTCGCCTGCGTGACCGCGATCAGTTTCACGCGGGTGCGCGATTTTCTCGGCGGGCCGGGCGACCACGAGGGCACGCGCGAGGAGGGCGGCACCCACGGCGAGGCGCCGGTCTACGGCTTGACCGGGCCGGCGTCGGGCGCAGCGCTGGCGATGCAGCGCTACATGGCGCGGTACGGCGCGACCTCGGCGCAGCTTGCCGCGGTGCCGATTGCGATCCGCAAGCACGCGCTGATGAATCCCAACGCCGTGATGAAGAAACCGCTCAGCCTGGCCGATCATCAGGCGGCGCGCTGGGTGGTCGAGCCGCTGCGGCTGTTCGATTGCTGCCCGGTGACCGACGGCGCCGCGGTCGTGCTGGTGACCTCGATGGCGCGCGCGCGCGATCTCAAGCAGCCGCCGGTCGCGATCACGTCGATGCAGGGCATCCGCGCCGGGCGGGAAGAATTCATCTTCGCGCCGCCCCGGCTCGGCATCAATCAGCAGCCGACCGGGCAGGTGACGCCACGCCCCGCCGACCTCGAGGTGTTCCGCAAGGCCGGCCTCTCACCCCAGGACATCGCCGGCTTCTACACCTACGACGCCTTCTCGCCGCTGGTGCTGTTCGCGCTCGAGCGCTTCGGTCACTGCGCCGCCGGCGAAGCCGCGACATGGGTGCAGAACGGCCGCATCGAGCTCGGCGGCGCGTTGCCGGTCAACACCTCGGGCGGCCTGCTGTCCGAGGTCCACATCGGCGGCTGGAACTCGATCTGCGAGATCGCGCGCCAGCTGCGCGGCCAGGCCGGCGCGCGCCAGGTCGCCGACGCGCGCCATCTGCAGTGGGGCACGTGCTGGGGCGACTCGATCATCTTCTCCAAGGCGTGACGCGATGGATCAAGCCAAGCCGCTGCCGCGCATCAGCCCCGACAACCAGGCGTTCTGGGCCGGCTGCAAGCGTCACGAGCTCGTGCTGCCGTTCTGCACGGCGTGCGGCAAGCCGCATCTGCCGCCCGGTCCCGTCTGTCCGTTCTGCCTCGGCGACACCCTCGAATGGCGGCGCGCCTCGGGCCACGGCGTGGTGTCGAGCTGGACCGTCGTCCATCAGCCATGGTTCCCGGCCTTCAAGGCCGACCTGCCCTACAACGTCGTCCAGGTCGAGCTCGCCGAGGGCCCGCGCTTGACCGCCAATCTGGTCGGCGCCCCCAACGCCGTGTTGCGCGTCGGCCTGCCCGTTGAGGTCGTGTTCGACGACGTCACGCCCGACGTAACCTTGCCGCGCTTTCGCCCGCTGACTCCTTAGCCCTTCATCATTCTGCGCCGCCAGGTTGCACGCCCAGCAGCCCTCTTGGGGGATGTGGGGATGGGAGGGGGATGGAGGGGAGAACCGCGGTACGACGAAGCAAGCGACGGGAATGGATGAATGCGCTTCGCGCGCCACGCCTCCATCCCCCTCCCATCCCCACATCCCCAAAAAGGACGTTGCGCAGTGACGCGGCGCAGAGAGGCGTCAGCCGGCGAAGAGCGGTTCCTCGACTCCCTGCGCGCCGACGTCAATGGCCAGCAGGCCGCCAGCGTGGGGTTGTGCAGCGAGGTCGTCGGTCTTCAGGCGCAGGCGCGCGGTGGTGACGTAGAGCGTGCGGAGGTCGGCGCCGCCGAACGTACACGCGGTGGGTTGGGTGACCGGCAGCGCGACGACGCGATCGATGCGGCCGTCGGGCATGTAGCGCACGACCCGGCTGGCATGGAACTGGACGTTCCACAGACAGCCGTCGGTGTCGACGCACGAGCCGTCGGGCAGGCCGTGGTCGATCGTCGCGAACGGTCGCCGGTTCGTGATCGCGCCGCTCGCCAGGTCGAAGTCGTAGGTGACGATGGTCTTCAGATGGCTGTCGCCGAAATACAGCCGGCGGTCGTCGGGGCTGAAGGCGACGCCGTTGGT
>JACQAI010000516.1 GCA_016195115.1 Pseudomonadota bacterium | reverse complement strand
TTGCCGATCTTCTCGACCACGCCGCAGCCCTCTTGGCCAAGGCCCGAGGGCAGCTGCAGCGGATAGAGGCCCGAGCGGAAATACGTGTCGATGTAGTTCACGCCGATCGCGGTCTGGCGCAGCAGCACCTCGTGCGGTCTCGGTGCGCCCGGCTCGTAGGTCTCGTAGCGCAGCACCTCGGGGCCGCCGGCGGCCGTGATGATGACGCGGTGCGCGGCCATGCTCAACGCACCGGCAGCGGCGCCGCCGCGTAGGCGGCCTCGATCAGGCGCATCGCCTCGACCATCTCGGGCAGGCCGGCAACCGGCGGCCGGCCGGCGGCGGCGCGCGCCAGGGCGTCGCGCACGAAGCCGGGATAGTAGGGCACGTTGGTGGCCGGCGCGGCCGTGACCGTGCGGTTCTTGGCCAGGTCGTAGATCTCGAGGTTGTCGGCGTCGCGCACTACGAAATAGTGGCGCTCGGTCCGGATGCTGAAATGCTGGTCGAAGCGCATGTGCACCGCCGGAAATGTATAGCCGGCCTCGATCGAGCACATGCCGGCGCCGGCGCGCAGCAGCACCAGGCCGTGATCCTCGACGTCGAGGCCGTCGACCGCGTTCGACATCGCGGCGCCGATCACGGTTGGCGCAACGGGATCGAAGAACAGACGGGCGAGATCGAAGAAGTGCACGCCGAGATTGAGCATGCAGCCGCCGGCGGCGGTGGCGCGCGCCAGCATCCAGTGGCAGTTGGCGACGCGATAGCGGTCGTGGCTGCCGGCGATGAACTTGAATGCCAGGTACTGGAAGGCCTCCCCGCCGGCGGTCTCGCGGATCGTGTTGAACAGCAGGCTGTCGCGAAACACGAACGGCACGGCGGCGAACACGCCGGCCTGCTCGGCGCGCCGCGCCAGATCGGCGACCTCGGCGGCCGTCATGCCGCACGGCTTCTCGATGGCGAACGGGATGCCGCGCGCGATCAGCTCGCGCGCGCTCGCGGCCATGTCGCAGTGGCGCCCGAGCACGAACACGAACTCAGGCCGGGTGCGCTCGAGCAGGACGCGCTCGTCGGTGAAGGCCGGGCAACCGGCGCGCGCCGCGACCGCGCCGGCGGCGGCCGCGCTCGGATCGCTGACCCCGACGATCTCGACCTCCGGCAGCGCCAGCGCCGGATCGAGATAGAGCGGAATGTGCCAGTGCGACACCCCGATGAACGCCACCCGCATGGCCGGAGCTTAACCAGGGACGGCGCGGAACGCACCCCCTCACCCGTCCACCGGACCCTCACCCTCCCGGCGCGCGCTGCGCGCCGGGAGGGTGAGGGCACTTGGCGCGGCAGCGGCGAAGCCGCGCGAGCGCCAGACTCAGTGGGCGTTGGTCGGGTGGAGCAGCGCGACCACGGTCATGGCGAGGATCTTGAGGTCGAGCAGCACCGACCATTGCTCGATGTAGTCGAGGTCGTGCTCGATGCGCCGGCGGATCTTGTCCTCGGTGTCGGTGACGCCGCGCCAGCCGTTGACCTGGGCCCAGCCCGTGATGCCCGGCTTGACGCGGTGGCGCGAGGCATATTCCTCGACGACGTCCTCGTACAGGCGATCGGCGGCCTTGGCGCGCAGCGCGTGCGGCCGCGGCCCGACCAACGACATGTCGCCGCGCACGACGTTGAGGAGCTGCGGCAGCTCATCCAGGCTGGAGCGCCTCAGCCAGGCGCCGAGCCGGGTCACCCGCTCGTCGTTGGGCCGCACCAACCGCTCGGCGTGCTGGTCGGCGCAGTCGTGGCGCATGGTGCGGAACTTGAAGACTTCGATCAGCGCGTTGTTGTAGCCGTAGCGTTTTTGGCGAAACAGAATCGGTCCGGGGCTGTCCCAGCGCACCGCCGCGGCGATGATCAGCATCAGGGGCAGGAACAGCGCGAGCAATGCCGCGCCGAGCAGCAGGTCCTCCAACCGCTTGACGATGCGCTTCCAGCCCGACAGCGGCGCGCTGAAGACGTCGAGCATGGTGATGCCCGACAAGTTCGAGTAGCGCGCGCGACCGAAGGGAAATGCGAGCTTGGTCGGCGCCAGGCGGAGATCGACCGGATAGGCGCGCAGCCGCGACAGCAGGCCGAGGATGCGATCCTCCTCGATCCACGGCACCGCGATCACCACGGTTTCGACCCGGCCGGCGCGGATCAGCGCCTCGAGGTCGGCGATGCCGGGCACGCCGGTGCGGCCGCGCGCGGCGTCGTCGAAGATGCCGACGATCTGGTAGAGCCGACCGTCCGAGCTGCCGATCACGTGCGCGAGGTCGCCGACGATGCGGCCCTCGCCGATCACCGCGACGTTGATGGTCAGGCGGCCGTTGGCGATCCAGTTCTGCACCAGCAGCCAGGCGCCGATCCGGCTGATCACCAGGCCGATGCACACCGCCGCACCCCAGCCGACGAACCAGACCCGCGAGTAGTCCTGCGCGGTCTTGAACATCACCGCGGTGGTCAGCATGCCGAACCACACCACGCCCCAGCAGCCGAGCAGGCGGAACAGCGCGGTGCGGCCGGCGGTGAGCGCGCGCACGTCGTAGCACTCGGCAAGCGTGAACAGGTTCACGGCCGCGACCGTGGCGACCACCATGGCGAGCTGATAGGCCGCCCAGCCCGAGGCCGACGCCGCCTCATAGCCCTCGTAGATCGCCAGGGCGCTCAGATAGACGATCGCGCCGTCGACCGTGCGCAGCGCGTTGGCGAACAGGGCGATCGGGATCTTGGCGCTCGGGATCGCGGCGCGCGGCGCGGTGCGCGGCAGCGCGCCGAGGTCGGCGCCAGGGGTTGCAAGCAAATGGGGGTCGGCCACGTGTCACTCCTCGGCAAGCTTCACCCGTCCCTGCTCGGACGCGCGCGAGTCGAGTCGCACGTGCCGCGCGGCGTAGGCATTAAAGCCACCATGCGACGCGCGATTAAACTTTAAATGCTAGACCGAACGAGTCAAGGATTTAATCGGCCGAAATGCCGGATTAATCCGTTGCTCACATCGATAACACGACCGCCAGGATCAGGGCCCACGCCAGCGCCGCCAGGCCGAGCGCGCGCACCAGCTTCCAGTTGACCCCGACCGCCCAGTTGCCGCCGAGGCGATAGAGCCGGCGGCCGCCGCGCGCGGCGTCGGCCGCTGGCGTCGAGGTCGCGCGCTCGTGGTGCTTGATGCCCAGCTTCGAGGCCATGGCCGCCCGCCCGATGCGCCGTTCGCGTCCGTTGCTATCACAAAAAGTATAAAGATCCCTAATCCGCGCGTCGGCACGGGGCAACAGTTGCCGGTCGCCCGGCAATAAACGCGCGATGGCGACCGGCCGTGGCAGGGCGGGGATTAGCGGGTACGCAGCTTGAGGAGCAGCTCGAGCGAGCGCATCACGGTGCCGATCGAGGGCGCCAGCTCCGGGGCGTGGCGCGCGATCAGCTCGAGCTGCACGTCGATATGCTGGCACAGCACGCTGGCGAGCTCGTCGGCGTGGCCGGTGCGCTGCAGCTGTGCGAGCGCCGCGGCCTCATCGGTGGCGGCCGGCGCCGGCGGCGGCGCCGCGGTTTCGCTGGCCGACGACCGCGGCTGGCTCAGATAATCCGCGATCTGCGCCACGATCGAGCGCGGCCCCCCGGTCTCAGCGGTGCTGCTGCGCTGCCGCGCGGCGCGGCGCGGCGCAGTGGCGCGCGGGGCGCGCAGGCGCAGCGGCACCACCACCGGATCGCGGCCGTCGGGGCGCGACACGTCCGAGGTCATGGCACGCTCCGCCGCGGCGCGCGGCTGGTCATGGGACATGGCGGCTCGGCTCTCTCGCTGTTCGGAGGGCGACGCTATTTAATCTAGATACGGTTACTGCGGCATTACCGACGCGGGCATTTGGTTCAACCATGCGTGCAGGGTCCGTGCCAGGATGGTTTAGAACCGGTGGTTAATTAAACCGGTTCGTCCAGGCCCGCGGATGATGGCTGAAGCGCGGGTGCCGCGCCGTGACGCGCGTCACGCAATTCGACCGAGGCGGCTAGGCCAAGCGGTCTACTGACGGTGCAGCTTGAGGAGCAGCCGGACGGTCTGCTGGACGTTGGCCACCGCCCGGGCAAGCTCCGGATAGCGCTCGACGATCAGGCCGAGCTCGGTCTCGATGTTCTGGATCAGCACCTGGTCGATCTCGACCACGCTCAGCGCGCCGCCATCGAGGCGGGGCGCCGGGTCGCCGCCGCCGCGCCGCCGCGCCAAGCCTGCCGCGACGCCGCGGCCGCGCTTGGGCGCGGCGCTGCCCGCGGTCGGGCGGCGGTCGCGCTTGGCGCCCGCCGTCC
>JACQAI010000515.1 GCA_016195115.1 Pseudomonadota bacterium | reverse complement strand
TGCTCGGCCTGGCGCTCGAGCTGGCGCCAGGCGAGCGGCAGCGGCGCCGCTCGGCGCGCCTCGGCCGCCGACCAGGGCACGAGCCGCCATTCGGTCGACGGCACTTCCAGCATGCCGCCCAGAACGCCCTTCGGCGGCCGCCGGCGCAGCAGCACCGCGCCGTCGGCGCGCATCGCCCAGAACGCGACGCCGCGGCGTAATGGTCTTTCGGGCTTGGCGCGCTTGACCGGGTAGTCCTCGGGATTGCCGGCGCGCCGCGCCGCGCACAGCGCGGTGATCGGACACAAGGTGCAGGCCGGCTTGCGCGGCGTGCACAGGGTGGCGCCGAGGTCCATCATCGCCTGGGCGTAGTCGCCGGGCCGCGCTGCCGGCGTCAGATCGGCGGCGCGCCGGCGCAACGCCGGCTTGATGTCGGGCAGCGGGTCGGCGTTGGCAAACAGCCGCGTCAGCACGCGCTCGATGTTGCCGTCCATCACCGCCGCCGGCCGGTCGAACGCGATCGCTGCGACCGCGGCGGCGGTGTAGGCGCCGATGCCGGGCAGCGCGCGCAATTCCGCCTCGGTGTCGGGGAAGCGGCCGCCGTGGCGCGCCACGATTTCGCGGGCGCAGGCATGCAGGTTGCGGGCGCGCGCGTAGTAGCCGAGCCCCGCCCACACGCGCAACACGTCGTCGAGCGGCGCCGCGGCGAGCGCGCCGACGGTCGGCCAGCGCGCCAGGAACTCCTCGAAATACGGCCCGACCGTCACGGTCGTGGTCTGCTGCAGCATGATCTCGCTGAGCCACACGACGTAGGGATCGACGCTCTCGCCCGGCAGCGCGCGCCACGGCAGCCGCCGGCGATGCCGGTCGTACCAGGCGAGCAGGCGCCGCGCGTGCTCGTGCGCGTCGAACGAGTCCAAAACGGCGGGCCTCTCCTTTAGAGTGCGCGACGACACCACCTGATACTCGCCATGACCCTCCGCCGCCAAGGTCTGCGGGCGATCGCCCGCGAGCTGCCGGACGTCACCAAGAGCGCGCTGGCGCGGCGCGGCTTCGCGGCCGCGCGCGTGATCGCCGATTGGCCCGAGATCGTCGGCCCCGAGCTCGCCGAGGCCTCGGTGCCGGAGCGCGTGGTGCGCGGGCACGGCGCCGAATCGGCAACCCTGGTGGTGCGCGTGCGGCCGGCCGCGGCGCTCGAGCTGCAGCACTGGGAGCCGCAGCTCATCGAGCGCCTGAACGGCTATTTCGGCTTTCGCGCGGTCGGCCGGATCCGCCTGGTCCAAGGCCCGGTGGCGGCGCGGACCCGCCGGGCGCGGCCGTCGCCGCCAGCGCCCAGTCCGGCCGATGCCGCCGAGCTCGAGCGGCGCCTCGCCCCGCTCGCCGCCTCGCCCCTCCACGGCGCCCTGCTCGACCTTGGGAAGGCCATCCGAGGGCGCGCCCGAAAGACGCCATAACCAGACGATATAAGGTACGTCATAAGGTCGGTCGCGGGGCTGGACTTCTCCCCCTCCAGAATCTAGGTTTCGTGGTTAGGAGACAGGAATGCGTAAAATCCTACTATTCCTTGTGGTCGTAGCCTCCTGCGGGCTGGCCGGCGCGCGCGCCGACGAGACCGCCGACCGCGTGCTTGGCAAGCCCGACGCGCCGATCACCATCATCGAGTACGCCTCGCTGACCTGCCCGCACTGCGCCGACTTCCACAAGGACATCATGCCCGAGCTGAAGGCGCGCTATGTCGAGACCGGCAAGGCCAAGGTGGTCTACCGCGACTACCCGCTCGACCAGTGGGCGCTGCGCGCCGCGATGCTGGCGCGCTGCGCCCCCGAGGACAAATATTTCAGCTTCCTCGACGTGCTGTTCCAGCAGCAGGTGACCTGGGCGACCGCCCGGGACCAGAAGGCGGCGCTCGAGCGCATCGCCAAGCTGGGCGGCATGACGAGCTCGACGTTCGAAGCGTGCCTGGCCAACAAGTCGCTCGAGGACGCCATCCTGGCGGGCAGCCTGAAGGGCCAGAAGGAGTTCGACATCTCCGGCACGCCGACCGTCATCGTCAACGGCAAGAAGATCGACACGCCGCACAGTTTCGCCGACCTCGACAAGATCCTGAAGCCCCTCGCGCCACAATCCTGAGTGCCTCGGTGCTATTCACCCGCCTGCGTCTGACCGGTTTCAAGTCCTTCGTCGAACCCACCGAGCTGGTGATCGCGCCCGGCCTGACCGGCGTGGTCGGCCCCAACGGCTGCGGCAAGTCCAACCTGGTCGAAGCCCTGCGCTGGGTGATGGGCGAGAACTCGGCCAAGCGCATGCGCGGCGGCGAGATGGACGACGTCATCTTCGGCGGCACGTCCGACCGGCCGGCGCGCAACCTCGCCGAGGTCGTGCTCGGCGTCGACAACACGACTCGCAAGGCGCCGGCGCAGTTCAACGACATGACCGAGCTCGAGGTGTCGCGCCGGATCGAGCGCGGCGAAGGCTCGGCCTACAAGGTCAACGGCCGCGAGGTCCGCGCGCGCGACGTCCAACTCCTGTTCGCCGACGCCGCCACCGGCGCGCATTCGCCGTCGCTGGTCAGCCAGGGCCGGGTCGGCGCGCTGATCGCGGCCAAGCCAGCCGACCGCCGCGCCATCCTCGAGGACGCCGCCGGCATCGCCGGTTTGTATTCGCGGCGCCACGAGGCCGAGCTCAGGCTGCGCGCCGCCGAAGCCAACCTGACGCGGCTTGAGGACGTCATCGTCACCTTGGAGGCGCAGGCGCAAACGCTGAAGAAGCAGGCGCGCCAGGCGGCGCGCTACCGCGACATCTCGGACATGATCCGCAAGGCCGAGGCGGTCGTGCTGGCGCTGCGCTGGCGCGCCATGCTGGCGGCGCGCGAGGTCGCGGGCCAGGAGCTGCACGCTGCCGAGCAGCAGGTCGCGACCACCGCCGGGGTGGCCGCCGAGGCCAGCACGGTGCAGGCGAGCGCCGCCGCCGAGCTGCCGCCGCTGCGCCAGGCCGAGGCCGCCGCCGCCGCCGAGCTGCAACGCCTCGCCATGGCGCGCAACGAGCTCGATGGCGAGGAACGCCGCCTCGAAGCCCAGCGCCGCGCGCTCGCCGAGCGCATGGAGCAGATCGCGCGCGACGTCGAGCGCGAGCGCGGCTTGGCCGCCGACGCCAGCGCGGCGATCGCCCGGCTCGACGCCGAGCGCGCCGAGCTCGAGGCCGGGCGCAGCGCCGAGGCCGCAACGCGCGCGCAGTTGAAGACCGCGCTCGATCACGCGACCGCCGCCGCCGAGGCCGCCGAGGCCGACTATTCGGCACTGTCGCAGCGCATGGCCGCCGACGAGGCCCGCAAGGTCGGGCTCGACCGGAGAATTGCCGAGCTCGGCGCGCGGCGTGCCCGGCTGACAAACGAACTCGTCGGTGCCGGCGAGCAGCGCGCGCGCATCTCGGCCGATCTCGCCAGCCCCGAGCAGTTGAGCCTGGGCGAGAGCACCGCCGAGGAAGCGCGCCGCGCGCTCGAGAGCGCACGCCAACAGGTCGAAAGCGCCGGCGAGGCGCGCAGCCGCGCGGTCGCGCTCGAGGCCGAAGCGCGCGAACGCCGCCAGGCGCTCGAGGCCGAACTTGCGGGCTTGCGCGCGGAAGCCAGCGCGCTCGCCGACGTGCTGGCCGCCGGCGCGGCGCAGGCCGGCGAGCCGATCATCGACCGCATGACCGTGACGACGGGCTACGAAACCGCGCTCGGCGCCGCCCTCGGCGACGACCTCAGCGCACCGCTCGGCACCCCAGACGACACGATGGGCGACAGCCTGGCGGTGCGCTGGGACACCCTGCCCGAGATCCAGGTGCTGCCGGCGCTGCCGCCCGGCGCGACCGCGCTCGGCCAATTCATCACCACCGCGCCGTCGGCGCTGACGCGCCGCCTGCGCATGATCGGCGTGGTCGCCGACGTCGCGACCGGCCGCGCGCTGCAACCCGTGCTGCTGCCCGGCCAGCGCCTGGTGACGCGCGCCGGCGATCTGTGGCGCTGGGACGGCTTCACGAGATTGGCGGGCGCGCCGAGCGCCGCCGCGGCGCGCTTGACCCAGCGGGCGCGGCTCACCGAGCTCGGCGACATCATCACGCGCATCGAAGCCACGCGCGACCAGGCGGCGGGGGCCGCCGAGGCCGCCAAGCAGCGCGCCGCCGAGACCCAGGCGACCGA
>JACQAI010000537.1 GCA_016195115.1 Pseudomonadota bacterium | reverse complement strand
CTTGCAGTTCACCCGCGGCAAGGTCAGGCGATCCGAACAGTTCATCTGGGAATGCCGCGGCAACCCAGTCGTGTTCGCGGGCTTCAGCCCGACGGGCGTCAGCGGCGCGCGGGTCGGCCCGGTGATCACCATCCCGACCGAGCGCCGCAAGGGTTTCGCCAGCGCGGCCGTCGCGGCGCTGTCGCAGCGCCTCCTCGACGACGGACACGCCTGGTGCGGCCTGTTCGCCGATGTCGAGAATCTCGAATCCAATCGGATCTATCAACGCCTCGGCTATCGCGAAACCTGCCGTTTCCGCTCGATTGAGCTCGCGGTTTCAGCCTAAGGGTCACCCCTCTTGTTTTGGGGGACTCCCGATTGCTTCAGCGTTAGGCGCGGTATAGAAATGGCGCAAGGCTTCGCGACAAGAGGCCACGAGGGAGGACGCGTATGGGCTCATCCGTCTTTGGCGGGGGGACGTCCGAGGCCCTCTGCCGCTGGTTCCGCGCGCTCGGCCTGATCGCCGGCCTCGCGCTCGTCGCCGCGGCCCCGGTCCGCGCCGGCGGCCCGGTCGGGCAGCTGACCTACGGCGTGCACATTTCGCTGGCGCCGACCTGGTTCGATCCGGCCGAGACGTCCGGGATCGTCACGCCCTACCTGATGCTCTACGCCCTGCACGACGCCATGGTGAAGCCGATGCCCGGCCAACCGTTGGCACCCGGCCTCGCCGAGTCGTGGTCGGAGTCGGAGGACGGCCTCACCTACGAGTTCGTGCTGCGCCCGGGCGTCACCTTCCACAACGGCGATCCGGTGACGGCGGCCGACGTGAAATTTTCGTTCGAGCGCTATCGCGGCGCGTCGAACGCGATCCTGCACGCGCGGGTGGCCGCGGTGGAGACCCCCGATGCCGGGCACGTGCGCATTCGGCTCAAGCAGCCGTGGCCCGACTTCATGACCTTCTACGCCAACGCCACCGGCGCCGACTGGATCGTGCCCAAAGCCTATGTCGAGAAGGTCGGCGACGACGGCTTCAAGAAGGCGCCGGTCGGCGCCGGGCCGTACAAGTTCGTGTCGTTCACGCCGGGCGTCGGGCTGGTGCTCGAAGCGTTCGAGCACTACTGGCGCAAGCCGCCCACCATCAAGCGCCTGGTCTTCAAGGTCATCCCCGACGAGGCGACGCGCGTGGCGGCACTCCTGCGCGGCGAGGTCGACATCGCCTACCTGATCAGCGGCGAGCTCGCCGAGGAGCTCCAGCGCAGCCCCGGCTTTACGCTCACGCCGACGACCAACCAGGTGCCGTTCTGGCTCTACTTCCCCGAGCAATGGAATCCGAAGTCGCCGTGGCACGATCGGCGCGTGCGCCAGGCCGCAGGCCTGGCGATCGACCGCGACACCATCAATCAGGCGCTCACGCTCAATCACTCCCTGCTCACCGGCAACGGCGTGGTTCCGGACAACTTCGAATACTACTGGCAGCTGCCGGCGCCGGTGTTCGACCGCGCCAAGGCCAAAGCGCTGCTCGCCGAGGCCGGCTATCCCAACGGCTTCGACGCCGGCGACTATTTCTGCGACACCACCTTCGCGAATATCGGCGAAGCCGTGATCAACGATTTGAAGGCGGTCGGCATCCGCGTCCAGCTCAGGCCGCTCGAGCGCGCCGCGTTCTACAAGGCGTATGCCGAGAAGACGCTCAAGAACATCATCCAGGCCTCGAGCGGCGCGTTCGGCAACGCCGCGACCCGCTTCGAGGCGTTCGTGGTCAAGGGCGGCGCCTATGTCTACGGCAACGACCCCGAGCTCGACGCGCTGTTCCAGCAGCAGGCCCAGGAGCGCGACCGCACGCGCCGTGCGGCCGTGCTGCACACGATGCAGCAGCTGGTGCACGAGCGCGCGCTCTACACGCCGATCTGGCAGCTCACCGCCCACGTCGGCGTCGGCCCGCGGGTCGCCGAGTCCGGCCTCGGCCTGATCCGGCGCTATCCCTTCTCGGCGCCCTACGAGGACCTCGCGCTCAAGGTCAAATAGCCGCGCGCCATCGACGAGAGCGTGATCACGATGCGTTCGAGTTGAACCGATCCCAAAACAAACCGTCATCTCGGCGAAAGCCGGGATCCAGTATCACACGCCCGGTATTGGTATTGGTCTTCTGGATCCCGGCTTTCGCCGGGATGACGGCAAGGGTGGATGATTCAATCTGACCCATCATGCTCTAGATCACCGGGACCTGCGGCGCGGCGGTGCGCGGCAGGATGCCGGCCAGGCGTGGGTCGTCTTCGATGTGGATATGGCGCCGGAACGGCCGGAAGCCCGAGCGCATGTAGAACGCCAGCGCCGCCGGGTGATCGTGGCTGCAGGTGTGCACCCAGAAGCGCCGGATCGGGCGCGACCACACGATCTCGAGCGCGCGGTTCATCAGCCAACGGCCGGCGCCCGTGCCGACCAACCCCGGCGTGACGCCGAAGAAGCTGAGCTCGCAAACTTGCGCGTGGCGGAAGTCGAGCTCGAGCAGCCCCTCGTCGATGCCGTTCGCGCGCAAGGTGCGGACCTCGACCGCCGGATCGTGGATGATCGCGGCGAGCGCCGCGGCGTCGAGCGCCAGCCGCGACGACCAGATCAGATCCTCGCCGATTCGCCGGTAGACATCGCGGAATTGCGCCAGATCGATGCGCGCATGGTGGTCGAGCCGCCACGGTGCAGCGGGCGGATCGGGTCGCAACGCGGGCCGGGCGGACATCTCGAGCGAGGTCACGATCGCAGCGAGCTTGCCGGCGGGCAGCTCGGTGTAGCCGTCGGACGGAGTCATGAGGCGGTCCCTTGTCTCAGCAGTCAGGGCCCGAGTTTAGACGAGGTGCGGCTCAGCGGCAGCCGCGCAGGAAGCCATCCATGTGGGTGGCGATCCAGGCGGCGCGCTGCTCGACGTAGGGGCCGGGCCGCACCGGCGACCATTGGCGCGGGTTGGGCAGCACCGCCGCGAGCAGCGCCGCCTGGCTGCGGGTGAGCGCCGCCGGCGGACGGCCGAAGTAAATCTCCGCGGCGGCGGTCGCGCCGTAGATCCCCGGGCCCCACTCGATGATGTTGAGATAGACCTCGAGGAT
>JACQAI010000536.1 GCA_016195115.1 Pseudomonadota bacterium | reverse complement strand
TGCAGGGCGCCGCCGGTCGTCAGGCTGGCGGCGTTGGCGCCGCTGTTGCTGAGCGTGACGGCGCCCGTGAAGCTGTTGGCCGCCTGGGTCAGGGTGATCGCGTTGGCGCCCGCCGCGAAGCTGCTGGTGCCGCCGACCGTCGCCGCGGCGGTCTGGGTGATCGCGCCGTTCGAGGTCACGGTCAGGTTCTGGCCGATCGTCGCGCTGGCGAGCACCGTCGCGACATTGTTGACCAGCGCGACGTTGTTGGCGCCGCTGTTGCTGAGGCTGACCGCGCCCGTGAAGCTGTTGGCCGCCTGGGTCAAGGTGATCGCGTGAGCACCCGCCGTGAAGCTGCTGGTACCGGTCACGGACGCCGCGCCGGTCTGGGTGATGGCACCTCGGGCCGAGATCGTCGCCGTACCGCTGGCGCTGAACGCACCCAGCGCGATCGCGGCATTGTCGAACTGGAGTGTCAGGTTGCGCAGCCCGGTCAGGGTGTTGAGCGTCGGCGCCGTGGCACCGGCATTGGCGTTGCGCAGCGCGAAATCGCGGATGTTGGCGAGCGTGCCGCCGACGCTCACCGCACCCGTAAAATTGTTCGCCTGGGTGCTGAGCAGGATGTCCGAGCTGGCCACGGTCGACGCCAGGGTGGTGGTGCCTGGAACCGTCAGCACGCCGGTCTGGGTGATCGAGCCGCCCGACGTCACGGTCAGGTTCTGACCAACCGTCGAGGTGCCGAGCACGGTCGCGGCGTTGTTGGTCAGCTGAACGTTGTTGGCGCCGCTGTTGTTCAGGCTCACCGCCCCCGAGAAGGCGTTGGCCGCGGTCGTCAAGGTGATGGCACCCGCGCCGGCGTCGAGGCTGGCCGCGCCCGCGGTGATGGCGCCGGTCTGCGTGATGTTGCCGGCGCCGTTCACCGTCACCGACCCGCCGTTCAGGCTCGACTGGGGGATCTCCACCGAGCCGCCCGCGGTGAACACCAGCGACAAGGTGCCGGTGCCGGTAGCCGCGATGGTCGGCGCCGTCCCGGCGTTCTGAACCGTGATGTTGCCGTTCGCGTTCAGCGTCAGGCTCACGTTGACAGCGCTGTTCTCGCTGATCACCACGCCGTTGTTGTCGAACTTGATGATCCCATTGCCGCCCGCGCCGTTGGTGATCGAGACGTTTTCCCCGGCGTTCAGCGCGGCATTGATCGAGCCGTCGGTGACGACCGCGTTGTTGGCGTTGGCCGTGAAGACGTCGACCGGCGGCCCGCCGCTGGTCGTCATGCTGACGTCGGCACCCGCGGCGCCGTGGGAGATCGTGGCGTTGCTCGGATCGAGCAGCCAGAGGCCGGGCTTGCCGGCCGGCGCGGCGGCGTCGACCCGGCCGCTGCCGACGGCGAGCAGATCGTGCGACGATGTCTCGACCTGACCGCCGTTGCCGCCCTGGGCGCCGCCGCGCGCCGAGATCGTGCCGTCGAAGCGCGTGTAGCTGTCCGACCACACGACCACGGTGCCGCCGTCGCCCTTGGTGACCGCGTCGGCCTTGATCGACGCTTGCTTGTCGACGTAGGTCGCCTCGGCATTGCGCTGCGGCCCCTGGCCCAGCGCGCTGCCGCCGACCAGCACGGTGCCGCCGCCGGCATCGCCCGCGGCGTCGACGGTGGCGCCGGAGAACAAGCCAACACGCCGGCCGAGGATCTCGACGCGCCCGCCGGTCTGGCCGGCGGCGCGTCCAGAGACGTCGAGCGTCCCGGCCACCTGCACGATGCCGGTCTCGCCGCCGTCGAGCACGATGCGGCCGCCGACCTGACGCACCGCGCGGGCCTCGATCTTGCCGGACATGTCGATCGTGCGATCGACCACGCCGCGGGCAACGTTGGCGCTCATCTGCACGATGCCGCCGTCTGCCGCGATGCGGCCGCTGTTGGTCACCGCGGCGCCGAGCGGCGCGCCGTCGGGGGCGATCGCCTGCTGCATCACCTTGTCGTCGAGCGCGAACTGGATCAGCCGGTCGCCGTGGAAATCGACGGTGAAGCGGTTGGCCGAAACCAGGCTGACCCGGCCGAGCCGCGCGTTGATCACGCCCTCGTTGGCGACCCCCGGCGCGACCAGGGCGACCAGCCCGCCCTCGGCGACCGTGATGGTGCCGCGATTGACCACGCTGGCGCCGGGTTGGCCGGGCGTCGCGAACGACAGCCGGCGCGCCATGAAGTCCTCGTTGCTGATGTTCGCCGTGGTGGCGACGAGGCCGGCGACGTCGACGCGGCTGCCGGCGCCGAACAACACGCCGTTCGGGTTGATGAGCAGCACCCGGCCGTTGGCTGAGAGCTGCCCCAGGATCTGCGACGGATCGGCGCCGGTCACCCGGTTGAGCGCCGCCGACGTCGAGGACGGCTGGTTGAACCGCGTGACCTCGCCGGCGCCGATCGAGAAGCCGCGCCAATCGATGATCGCCCGGTCGGAGCTCTGGTTGATCTCGGTCCGGCCGGGCGCGCTCGAGATGGTCGCGCCGCCTGCCCGCACCGTGCCGCCCTGGGGATTGGCCCAGGCCCCGGAAGCCAATGCGAGCGATGCCGCGCTGAGCAGGAGGGCGCCGCCAAGACTGCGGCTGAACATGTGCATAAGCTACCCGATATAGAATACTGACCTATTATAAGGCTTATTGATTAGCATCAAGGCCTTAAGACAGCCTTAGGGCCCTCGCAGCATACATCTCCGGTTGCAGCGCCGTCGCCAGGGCGGGGCGCTCACATGTTGCCGGGCAGGAATAGGGCGATGGTCGGGAACGCGATCAGGATGACGAGGCGAAGGCGGTCCGAGACAACAAGGGGCAGCACGCCGGCGAAGATGGTCGAGAAGTTGACGTCCTGGACCACGCTCTTGATCACGAACACATTCATGCCGACCGGCGGATGAATGAGGCCGAGCTCGAACGGTCATGACGATGATGACGCCGAACCAGATCGGATCGAAGCCGAGCGCCAGGATGACGGGGAAGATGATCGGTACGGTCCGGATGATCATCGCGATGGCGTCCATCAGGCAGCCGAGCACCAGGTACATGACCATGATGAGCGCTAGCACGCCGTGGTGCCGCCCAGCATGTGACCCATCTGGGTGATCATGCTGTGCGCCGGCCGGACCTTGAGGCTCTTGGACGTCGTCGGGTACAGAAATTTTCTTCCGCGAATGAAACGCACCCGGATCGTGGATGAAGCCGAGGCAAAAGTGGGTGTCCTTCATCTCGACCGATCGGTTGCCAGCAAGGTCGGGTAAAGTCGGCGTGCCGCAAGATTGTTCTGTTGCCCAACAAGGTGGGCGGTGGCAGGACTAGGCGGAACAAATCCGACGCCAAACGCCGCACCGTCGAGGGCCACGCCGATGCAGTTCGGAATCTTCGACCACGTCGATCGCGCCGACCGGCCGCTCAATACCCAGCTCGCCGAGCGCCTGGCCTACGTCGCCGCCGCCGACGCGGCCGGCTTCTACGCCTATCACGTCGCCGAGCACCACGCGACGCCGCTCAACATGGTGCCGGTGCCGGGGGTCTATCTCGGCGCGGTGGCGCGCGCGACCACGCGCATGCGCCTGGGGCCGCTGGTCTATCTGCTGCCGCTCTATTCGCCGCTGCGCCTGATCGAGGAAGTCGCGATGCTCGATCACTTGTCCGACGGCCGGCTGGACATCGGCATCGGCCGCGGCGTGTCGCCGTTCGAGCTCAACTACCACAAGGTCAGCGCCGACCAGTCGCGCGCCATCTTCCTCGATGCCTTCGCGACCCTGCGCGAGGGCCTCACCCACGAGCGGCTGAACCACGCCGGGCCCTATTTCACCTACGACAACGTGCCGATGGAGCTCAGGCCGCTGCAGACGCCGCACCCGCCGTTCTGGTACCCGTCCTCGAACGAGGGTGGTGCTACCTGGGCCGGCGAGCAGGGCTTGCACTTCGTGACCCTGGGCGCGATGGCGACCGCGCAGAAGACCATCGCGGCGTTCAAGGCGGGGTTCGCCACGCATCGGCGCGCGCTGAGCCCCAAGCCGGAGTTTCCCGGCGGCGCGGTGATCGGGATCAATCGCCAGATCGTCGTCGCCGACACCGACGCGGAGGCCCAGCGGATCGCGCGGCCGGCGCGCGACCAGCACCACGACAGCCTCATGAAGCTGTGGCGGGAAAACAAAAGCGGGCCGCTGTCGGTGTCGGCGATCCCGCAGACTTACGACGACGCGGTCAACGGCGGCGCGACGATCGTCGGCTCGCCGGCGACGGTGCGCGCCGCGATCGCGCGCCAGATCGCGGCGCTCGGCATCAACTACATGTGCGGCGCGTTCTTCTTCGGCAACATGCCGCTCGACACCGCGCTGCGCTCGCTCGACCTGTTCGCGCGCGAGGTGATGCCGGGCCTGCGCGACCGCTGACCCGGCATACCCCGCGGGGTCCTACGCCGCCTTGCGCAGCTTCTCGGGCGGCAGGGTCGCCTGCATGCTCGGCCGCGCGGTCATGCGCGCGAGCCAGGCCGGCAACGGCGTGCCCTGCATGCCGGCGCGGCCCTCCGGCGTGATGGCCAGATAGTCGAGCTGCGGCGCCAGCATCAGGTCGGCGAGCGACACGCGATCGCCGGCCAGGTACTCCTGATCGCCGAGCAGGCGCGCGAGCGCGCCGATGCAGGTCGGCACCTTGGGCGCCGCGGCGGCGATCGCCGCCTGGTCGGGCGTCAGCCCGAGCAGCGCCGGCCCGACGATGCGCTGGAACACGATCACCCGGGCGATCTCGGGAAACAGGTACCAATCGTTGATGCCGATGATCTGGTTCATCCGCGCCGCGGCGCGCGGATCGCTCGGCTGCAGCGCCGGCTCGGGAAACACGGCATCGATGTAGCGCACGATCGCCTGGGTCTCGTAGAGCGCGAAGCCGCCGTGCTCGAACGCCGGGACGCGGCCGAACGGATGCAGCTGCAGATACGCCGGGCTCTTGGAATCGCCCGGGCTCATGGCGCGCAGCCGATAGGCCTGGCGCTTTTCCTCCAAGGTCGCGAGCACGCTGCGCAGGAACGGGCTGCCCGGGACGCCGTGGACGACGATCGCGCTCATGATGCTCTCCTGTTTGGGACCTAGCGGCTGGCGAAGCCGGCGTAGAGATTGAGGATCGCGGTCCAGCCTTGGGGCGCGCCGATCTTGCCGCGCACCGTCTCGGCGTGCGCGCCAAAGCGCTCGAGGTTGCGGTGCTCGAACTCGACGCGGGTAGCGTCGCCCTCGGCGATGAAGCGCACTTCGACCTCGGTGACCAGATCGGGCTGGTAGCGGAAGTTGGCATCGAGCTGCCACGCGAGCAGCAGCCGCGCCGGCGGCTCCCACGCCAGCACCTTGCCGACGTCGCACTCGACACCACCGGGCGCACGCTCGAACCAGCGCCCGCCGGTGCGCGCCTCGATCACGACGGTCTCGGGCTCGACCGCGCTGACGTGATGGCTCTTCGGCCACCACAGGCCGATGTCGGCGGTGAAGGCGTCGAACGCGGTCGCCGGCGACGCCGTGACCGTCAGGGTACGACGCACCGGCGCGATCGGGATCGTCCGGCTCACGGCGCGCGCTCCTCGCCCGCCTCGACGTGCTGCTTGAAGGCCGCCAGCGCGCCGTCCCAGAACTGGTCGAGCCAAGCGCGCAACGCGCCCAGGCCGTGCGGGTCGATGTGATAGACGCGGCGCGCGCCCGCCGCCTGGTCCGACACCAGCCCGGCGTCCTTCAGGACCTTGAGATGCTGCGACACCGCGGGCCGGCTGACCGGCAGGCCGCGCGCGATCTCGCCGACCGACAGCGGGCCGGCACGCAAGCGCTCAAGCACGGCCCGCCGGGTCGGGTCCGCCAGGGCGGGGAACAGGGCATTCGCGTAAGCCATGCCTTACCGTAAGTTGAAACTTACGGATGGTCAAGCGACTTTCCGGGACGCGCCGCGCGGCGTGTCCTTGCCGTCCGCCTCGCCGCGACACGCCTAAGGCTTCGCGTTTGCGAGTCCACGACCTAATCGGAGCGGGCGGTGCTCAGCTCGCGTCGCCGCCGCCAGGTCCGCATGGCTTGCTCGACCAGCCGCATCACCAGGTCGGGACCGGCGACGCCGCTGGCCGCCATCAGCTTGGGATACATGCTGATCGCCGTGAAGCCGGGGATCGTGTTGGCCTCGTTGACCAGAACCTCGCCGGTGATCTTGTGCAGAAAGAAATCGATGCGCGCCATGCCGGCACAGCCGAGCACGCGGAAGACCTGCACGGCGAGCGCGCGGAGACGCTCGGTGGTCGCCTCGGACAACGGCGCGGGCAGCACCAGCTCGGCCCCCGAGGCGTCGAGATACTTGGCCGCGTAGCTGTAGAAACCGTGGCGGTCGACCGCCGGGACGATCTCGCCGGGCACCGAGGCAACCGGCCCGGTCGCGGTCTCGAGCACCGCGCATTCGATCTCGCGCGCCGGCACGAACGCTTCGATCAGGATCTTGTCGTCGTAGCGATGCGCGAGCGTCAGCGCGGCCGCGAAGCCGGCTGCGTCGTCCGCCCGGCTGACCCCGACCGAGGACCCGAGCCGCGCCGGCTTGACGAACACCGGGGCGCCACCGAGCGCCGCGCAGGCGGTGTCGAAATCGGGCTGGTCGGCGGCGGTGCTCGCGATGAAGCGCGCAATCGGCAGGCCGGCCTCGCGCAGCAGCCGCTTGGCGACGTCCTTGTCCATGGCGACCGCCGAGGCCAGCACGCCGGCGCCGACATACGGCACGTCGGCGACCTCGAGCATGCCCTGGACCGTGCCGTCCTCGCCGAACGGGCCGTGCAGCACCGGGAACACCACGTCGACCGCGGGCACTGCCGGCTCCGGCGGGTCGAGCGCGAGCAGGCGGCCGCCACCGGCCGGCGCCAAGGTGACCTCGCCGCCGCGCTCCGGGACGGCGCTCGGCACCGCGTTGGCGCCCCGGCAATGGCGCCAGCGCCCGTCCTTGCCGATGCCGATCAGCACCACCCGGTAGCCGGCGGCGGTCAGCGCCTCGAACACGAAGCGCGCTGACAGCAGCGACACCTCGTGCTCGGCCGAGCGTCCGCCGAACAGCAAGCCGACCGTGCGGGGCTGCGGGTACGCCACGTCCGGCATCAGCGCGGCTTGGGTTTGAACGCCGGCGCGGCGCCCGCGGGGTTCTGGCGCGCTTCGAGGTCGTCGAGGGTCGCGGCGATACGATCGCGGTAGGTGTCCTTGTCGTAGAGATTGTAGAGCGACGCGGCGAGCCGCACCGGATCGCCCGAGTAGTAGCGCTCGTAGAGTTGCTGGCGGCCCGAGAACGACGACATCGCGGCGTCGAACGCCAGCCGGAACAGTTTGATCCGCGACTTGGAGTCGGCGTTGGCGGCCTGGAAGTATTTCTCGACGTCCGGCCACACCGCGCTCGCGGTCTCGGCGTAGGACGGCACCGCGACCAGGCCGCCGGCGCCAAGAATCTGCACGATCTCGCACATGCGCCGGAACATCGGCGCGAACATCATGCGCACGGTCCACAGCGGCATCGCGGCCGGCGTGATGACCCCGGCGGCATTGGGCGCAGCGTCGACCTCCGACGCGCGCAGACAGGCGCGGCTGAACTCGGTGAACTGGATCAGCTCGGCCAGCATGCCCTGGACGTGCAGATGCTGGTCGGTGTTGGTCGCCTTCGAGATCGAGAACGCCAGGCCCATCATGAACTCGGCCTTGGCCAGGTTCTTGGTGGCGAACTGGTGCATGACCTGCGGCATCGTACCGGTGCGGTCGTAGAGGCCGTTGCACATCGCGGGGTCGCGGTGGATGAACACGCGCTCCCACGGCACCGCGACGTCGTCGAAGATCACCATGGCGTCGCACTCGTCGAAGCGCGACGATAGCGGGTGATCCATCGGCGAGGCGGCCTCGCGATGCATCACCATCGGCCGGCAGATGAAGCGCAGGCCCTTGGTCGATATCGGGATGGAAAATCCGAAGGCGTACGGCTCGGCCTCCGGACTGTTCTGCAGGAAGGTCGACGGCATCACCATGAGGTCGTCGGCGAACGCGCACAGGGTCGAGACCATGCGGGCGCCGCGGATCACCAGGCCGGCGTCGGTCTCCTTGACGATCTGCGCCGCCAGGTCCTTGTCCTGCTGGTGCACCGGCTTGGAGCGATCGACCTGCGGGTTGATCAAGGTATGGGTCATCGCGACGTCGTGGTCGCGGCAGTGCTCGTAGTACTTCACCACGTTGGCGGGGAAGCGCTTATCTTTCGTGCCGAACGCCTGATGCGCCGCCGCGAAGCCCATCAGCATGATGTTCATGTAGTCGGGGCTGCGCCCGAACATGCCGCAGGTCGCGTCGGCCCAGATCTTCACCATGCCGCGGCGGCGCTCGAGGTCGCCGACCGAGCCCGGCATGATGAACGACAAGCCGGCACGCTCGCCGTTCGGCGCAGCGAAGGTCATGCGCTCGGTCAGCGCGGGATCGTGCTGCATATCGTAGAGCTCGGCGACCGTCTGGGCGGCGCCGGCGAAGCGCGGATCGCTGGTGACGTCCTTGACGCGCTCGCCGTCGACCCAGACGTCGCGATCGTCGCGCAGCGCCGCGAGGAAGGCCTTGCCGGTCCGGATGCCCACGCTCAGGCGCCTTCGAGCACGAGCAGCCCGAGTACGCCATGAAGGGCGACGAGCAGAGGGCGCGCGAGGCTGGCTGCGACGGCTACATCACCAAGCCCATCGACACGCGCGCCCTGCCCGTGATCGTCGCGGGCTACCTGGCGCCCCCGCCGCCGCGGACGGGCGCCGACATCCTGGTCGTCGAGGACAACCAGTCGTTCGCCAAGCTCCTGCGGCTGGAGCTGGAGAGCCTGGGCTGGAGCGTGACTTTGGCCGGCGACTTGGACGCCGCGCGCCGGACCATCGCCGAGGGCTGCCCGCGCCTGGTGATCACCGACGGCCGCCTGGGTCCGGGCGGGGATGGGCGGAAGTTCTGCGCGGAGCTCAAGCGGGACCCGCGCACGCGCGGCCTGCCGGT
>JACQAI010000535.1 GCA_016195115.1 Pseudomonadota bacterium | reverse complement strand
TTGACCCCGGGCAGCTTGAGGAGCGTCCCCATCAAGAGGCGTTCGTAGCCTGCGAGGTCGGGCACGACGATCTGCAACAGGAAGTCGATATCGCCCGACAGCAAGTGGCACGAGATCACTTCGGGCAGCGCCCGTACCGCGTCCTCGAACGCCGCCGCCTCGACGTCGTGGTGGCGCTCGGTCTTGACCCCGACATAGAGCGTCAGCCCGAGCCCAACCTTGGCGCGATCGATGGTGGCGCGATAGCCCTCGATGACGCCGTCGGCCTCGAGGCGCTTGAGGCGCCGGATGCATGGCGAGGGCGACAGGCCGACCCGGTCGGCCAGCTCGACATTGGTCAGGCGGGCGTCGGCCTGCAGCTCCGCGAGGATCTTGCGGTCGATGGCGTCTAGGGCTAGCGGGGTCATTATCGCTCTCTGGAGGGGTATTTTAGGGCGGAAATCGCCCCGATATTGGGCCTAAGAGGGTGAAAACGCAAGGACACGCCCCGGTTGTCGGCGCTATGGTCCGACTTGCGCGCACACCCATCCACCCGGCCGTCCGGCCGGGTCTTGAGCCATATCGGAGGACGACGATGTCCAAGATCGTCGCGCCCCTATACGGGGTGCTGTGCTACGCGTTTTTCTTCCTGACGTTTCTCTACGCCATCGGCTTCACGCACAACGTCGTGGTGCCGCGCTCGATCGACGTCGGCCCCGCCGCGTCGTTCGAGATGGCGTTCGCCGTCGATCTTCTGCTGCTGGGGTTGTTCGCGGTCCAGCACAGCGTGATGGCGCGCCAGGGCTTCAAGCGCTGGTGGACCCGCATCGTGCCCAAGTCGGTCGAGCGCAGCACCTACGTGCTCGCCGCCAGCCTGGTGCTGGCGCTGCTGCTCGGGCACTGGCAACCGCTGCCGATGGCGGTGTGGACGGTCGTCGATCCGACGTGGCGGGCCGCGCTGCTCGCGCTTGCCGCGTTCGGCTGGCTCGCCGTGCTGGGCAGCACGTTCCTGCTCAGCCACTTCGAGCTGTTCGGTCTGAAGCAGGTGTTCGCCGCCGCGCAGGGTCAAGGCGAGCCGGTGCCGCGCCTGCGCACCCCCGGTCCCTACAAGCTGGTGCGCCACCCGCTCTATCTCGGCTTCGTGATCGCGTTCTGGAGCACGCCCGACATGACCGTCGGCCATCTCCTGTTCGCCATCGCGACCACCGGCTACATCCTGATCGGCATCGCGTTCGAGGAGCGCGACCTGGTGCGCACGTTCGGCGAGGCCTATCTGCGCTACCGCGCCGAGGTCCGCATGCTGCTGCCGCTGCCCAAGCTGCGGGGCAAGTCGCGCACGCAGAAGACCGCCTGAGCAGCGCAAACCCTCTCCCTAACGGGAGAGGGTCACGCCTTGATGACACCCGGGAGCGGTTTGATCGCGGCGCTGTCGGGGAAGACGTTGCGGCCGAGCGCGTCGGTCGACAGTTGAAGCTGCGGCTGCAGGACGGCCTTCAGCAGCGCGCGCAGGTCGGCGGTCGGCTTGAGGTCGCGGCCCTGATGGAGCTGGCCTGGTGCCAGGCCGGGCCAGTCCGCGATGACGCGGCCGCCGTCGACCGCGCCGCCGATCAGCCACGCGGCGGTCGCGGTGCCGTGGTCGGTGCCGCCGGTGCCGTTGACCGCGACGGTGCGGCCGAACTCGGTGATCACGACCACCACGGTGTCGCGCCACGCCGGGCCGAGCGCCGCCTTGAGCGCAACCACGCCGTCGGCCAGGCCGCCGAGATTGTCGAACAGGCGGCCCTTGGTCGCCCCCTGGTTGGCGTGGGTGTCCCAGCCGCCCATGTCGAGCGCGGCGACGCGCGCGCCGGCGGGCGCGGCGAGCAGCTTGCCGGCCGAGGTCGCCAGTGCCTTGAACGCCTTGGCGCCGACGCCGCGCTTGGCGCGCTGTGGCTGCGGCGTCTTGGCGTCGTCGCCGAGCGCCGCCGTGCTCATCGCCTCGGCCTTGATGGCTTCGGCGAGCGCCGGCCCGAACACCGGATCGCGCTGGTACATCGCGGCGACCAGCTCGAGCAGCGCCGGCTCGACCGGCGCCATGACCTGCGGCTCCCACGACGCCACCGGCACCGTGCCGCGCATCAGCAGCGGCACCGCGCCGCCGACCGCCAGCCCGAGCCGCCTGCCGTCGCGCGGCTGTGCCGTCGCGCCGAGCGCGCGGTTGAGCCAGCCGTCGGCGCTGCCCTGCGGCCTGAGCGTGCCGTTCTCGAGCAGGTTCTGGCCGTCGAAGTGCGAGCGCTCGCGATAGGGCGAGGCGATCGCGTGCAGGATCAGGAGCTCGCGGGCATCCCACAGCGGCTTCAGGGGCGCCAAGCCGGGATTAAGCCCGAATGTGCCGTCGAGCGGCATCACGTCGCCGGCGGCGAGCGCGATCGCGCCGCGCTGGCCGGCGTAGTGCGGATCGCCGGTCGGCACCACCGCGGCGACGCCGTCGAGCGCGCCGCGCAGCAGGATCACGACGGTGCGCCGCTCGGTCGGCAGCGCCGCCAGCGCCAGGCGCGGCAGCAGGCCGTCGGCGGCGAGCCCGAGCAGACCCTGCAAAGCGCGACGGCGCGTCAATGCGGTCATGGCGCTCATCGCCGCTGGAACTCCGGGCTGACCAGCACGCAGGCGAGCGCGTCGCGCGCGCTGGCGGCGTGCTCGACGGCGAACTTGGTCTCGCTCGCCAGGGTCGGCCCGAGCACGTCGTCGGCGAGCGCCAGCGGCGCCTCGACGCGCGGCCACTTGGCGGCGAGCGCGTGCGCCCACTCG
>JACQAI010000534.1 GCA_016195115.1 Pseudomonadota bacterium | reverse complement strand
GAGGGCGCGCACCCGCGGCTCGAGCTTGGCCATCAGGGGCTCGGCAGCCTTGCCGACCGCGACCGCAACCGAGATCGCCATGCAGCGTTCGCCGGCGGAGCCGTAGGCCGAGCCCATCAGCGCGTCGGTCACCTGCTCGAGATCGGCGTCGGGCATCACGACCAGGTGGTTCTTGGCGCCGCCCAGCGCCTGCACGCGCTTGCCGCCGGCGCAGCCGGTGCGATAGATCGTCTCGGCGATCGCGGTCGACCCCACGAAACTGATCGACGCGACGTCGGGATGGACGAGCAGCGCCTCGACCGCCTCGCGCGCGCCGTGCACGACCGAGAACACGCCGTCGGGCAGGCCCGACTCCTTGAGCAGCTGGGCCATCAGGTTGGCGGCCGACGGATCCTTCTCCGACGGCTTGAGGATGAAGGCGTTGCCGCACGCCAGCGCCACCGGCAGCATCCACATCGGCACCATGGCGGGGAAGTTGAACGGCGAGATCCCGACGCACACGCCGAGCGGCTGGCGCACCGACCAGCTGTCTATGCCGCCGCCGACCTGCTCGGTGAACTCGCCCTTGAGCAGATGCGGGATGCCGCAGGCGAACTCGACGACCTCGATGCCGCGCGTCACCTCGCCCTGGGCGTCGCTGAACACCTTGCCGTGCTCGCTGGTGATGATCTTGGCAAGCTCGTCGCGGTGCTGGTTCATCAGCTCGTTGAATTTGAACATCACGCGCGCGCGACGCAGCGGCGGCGTCGCCGCCCAGCCGGGGAACGCCTTGGCCGCCGCGGCGACCGCCCGGCCGACCTCGGCCTGGTTGGCGAGTGGCACGCGCGTGGTCAGCTCGCCGCTCGCCGGATTGTAGACGTCGCCGAACTGGCCGCTGGTGCCCGCGACCGCGCCGCCCTCGATCCAGTGCTGCAATTCCTTTGGCATGGTGTTCCTCCTGGTGCGCGCCAATGCGCGGCAGCGCCTTATGCCTAGCCTATACTTTTCGTCATTGGGAGCGAAGCGAAGCAATCCAGACGGAAGCTGGATTGCTTCGTCGCTGCGCTCCTCGCAATGACGATCGGGAGCGTTGCGGGGGCTCCTTATCCGACGTTCTTGGCGAAGAACTCGAGCGTGCGGCTGAGCGCGAGCTTGGCGGCCTCGGCGTCGTAGGAGCCGCGTTCGTCGCAGAAGAAGCCGTGGCCGGCGTTGTAGACGTAGAGCGCCTGGCCGGGATGCGCCTTCTTGACCTTCTCGACGGTGTCCATCGGGATCGACTGGTCCTTGTCGCCGAAGTGGAACTGCACCGGGCATTTCGGCTTCTCGCCGACCAGGTTGCCGACGCCGCCGCCGTAGTACGACGCCGCGGCCGAGAGGCCATCGACCCGACACGCCGCCGCCCACGCCACCGTACCGCCCCAGCAATAGCCGACGATGCCGACCTTGCCGCCTTCCTTGGCGACCGCGAGCGCTGCCTTGACGTCGGTCAGCGCCTTGTCGAGGTCGAGCTTCTGCATGACCGCGCGGCCCTTCTCGATGTCGGCCTGCTGATAGCCGTACTCGATGCCGCGCTCGGCGCGGTCGAACAGCGCCGGCGCCACCGCAAGATAGCCGCTCGCCGCGAACTTGTCGCAGACGCCGCGCATGTGGTGGTTGACGCCGAAGATCTCCTGGATCACGACCAGGCCGCCCTTCGGCTTGCCGCTCGGATCGGCGCGATAGGCGCTGAACTCGTGCTTGTCGGCGGCGGTCAGTTTCAGAGTCTTGCCCATGGCGAAAGCTCCTCTCCGGAGGGACGACAAAGCGACGGGGTGGCCCCGGCGGGCCGGCGGAAGGTGAGGCCGGGATGGTCTCCCGGCCGGCGGATCGGAGTCCAGCGCGACGTGCCAGCGCGGCAGCCGGAGGCGCGAGCGCCATGACTGCTTGGCGAACCGGCGGCGGCTCACTACCATCGCCTGCGACATCGCGTGGACGGAGGAAACCCGTGGCCAAATTCAAGGTCGTGACACCGGCAGGCGCCAATTTCGGCCCGACCGGCGGCGATTACACCTACGAGCTCGAGGCGCTGGGCCCGATCGACGCCGAGATCGTCGAGGTCAATGCCTCCTCCGAGAACGAGTTCATCAGCGCCGCGAACGACGCCGACGCGCTCTATGCCCGCGGCGGCCGTCTGACCAAGCGCATGATCGATGGGCTCGATCGCTGCAAGGTGATCTCGGTCGGCTCGGTCGGCGTCGACACGGTCGACGTCGCGGCGGCGACCGGCAAGGGCATCCCGGTGACCAACGTTCCCGACACCTTCATCGAGGAGGTCGCCGACCACGCCCTGACCCTGATCCTCGGCATGTTCCGGCGCCTGGTCACCCAGGATCGCCTGGTGCGCGAGGGGCGCTGGCGCGAGGGCCGGCCGGAGCTCTATCACTTCCCGCGCCTGATGGGCCAAACGCTCGGCCTGATCTCGTTCGGTCACGTCGCGCGTGCGGTGGCGATGCGCGCCAAGCCGTTCGGCGTGCGCATCCTGGCCTATGATCCGTTCATCGAAGAGCTGGTGATGAGCCCCTACGGCGTCGAGCCCGCGACGCTCGCCGACGTGCTGCAGAAGTCCGACATCATCTCGATGCACGCGCCCGCGACCAACGGCACGCACCACATGCTGAGCGAGCCGCAGTTCCGCATGATGAAAAAGACTGCGCTGTTCATCAACACGGGGCGCGGCCCGACGGTCGACGAGGCGGCGTTGATCAAGGCGCTGCAGGAAGGCTGGATCGCCGGCGCCGGCCTCGACGTGCTCGAGAAGGAGCCGCCCGACGCCAACAACCCGCTGCTCAAGATGAACAACGTCATCCTGACCGCGCACGTCGCCTCGGCCTCGTCGCGCTTCGATCCGGCGCGCAAGCGCCGCGTCGGCCAGGAGCTCGCGTCGGTGCTCGGCGGCCGCTGGCCGCGCGCCTGCGTCAATCCCTCGGTGCTCGAGAAGACCCAGCTGACGCGCTGGCAGCCCTACTCGATGGAACGCGGCCCGGGCAGCTGAGCGCCCTCACCCGGCTCGCGCCCCCCACCCGTCCCACGCGGCTTCGCCGCGCGAGCCGGGTGAGGGGCTAGTACCCGCTTTCGCGGGAGTCTGATTCATGATTCAACATCGGGATGATACCCGATGCTGTGGTGGTCCGGCTCAAGCCAGGCGAGCGCGCGGTGCTTGAGGCTCGGGTTCGCGCGCCGACGACGGAACAACGGCAAGTTTTTCGAGCCCGGATCGTGCTGTTGGCTGCCGAAGGTCGCTCGACCCGCTCGATTGCGCGCGAGTTGGGCACCATGCCGCGCACGGTGAGCGGCTGGCGTGGCCGCTTCGCGCGCGAGGGGCTTGGCGGATTGGAGGACAAGGTGCGGCCCGGACCGGCGCCCAAGTATGGCGCGGAGACCGGCCGCCGCATCCTGGCGCTGCTGGATCAGCCGCCGCCGAAAGGCTATGCCCGCTGGACCGGTCCGCTGCTCGCCGGAGCGCTGGGCGACGTGCACGAACAGCAGGTCTGGCGCTTCCTGCGAGCGCAGAAGATCGACTTGGCTGGCCGCAAGTCGTGGTGCGAGAGCACCGATCCGGAGTTCGTCGCCAAAGCCGCCGATGTCGTCGGGCTCTACATGGCGCCACCGGAGAACGCGATCGTCATCTGCGTTGACGAAAAGCCATCGATCCAGGCGCTCGAACGGGCCCAAGGCTACCTGAAGCTCCCCAACGGCCGGGCACTGACCGGTCACAGCCACGATTATAAGCGCAACGGCACCTCGACGCTGTTCGCCGCCTTCGAGGTGGCCACCGGCAGGGTGACCGCGGCGCACAAAAAGCGGCGCCGCCGCGTCGAGTTCCTCGACTTCATGAACGACGTCGTCGCGGGCTATCCAGGCCGCGACCTCCACGTCATCCTCGATAACCTCAACACTCACAAGCCGCCAAATGACTGCTGGCTCAAGCGTCATCCCAAGGTGCGCTTCCACTTCACGCCGACCCGCGCCTCCTGGCTCAATCAGGTCGAGATCTGGTTCTCGATCCTCGAAGGACAGTCGTTGCACGGCGCCTCCTTCACCTCGGTCCAGCAGCTCAAGGAGCATATCGATGCCTTCATCGACGCCTACAACCGCACCGCCAAACCCTTCATCTGGACCAAAGCCGAGGTCTACCAGCGCCGCGTCAAAGGTCGGCGTATCAGCGAATTGTGATTCTGGGTACTAGAACGGTTGGCCTGAGCGGTCCGCCCGCCAAGCCGAAACGCGCGAAGGCGGATTGACGCCCGCGGCGGACCGTTCCGTCTTACGTACGTATTGACCGCTGGGCCGGACGCCGGAAGCGGCCTTTGATGCGCCTCCAACACCGATCGACGATCTTCGGGAGGCGACCATGGCGAAGACCATCGTTTTCTGCGCCGACGGCACGTGGAACGGTCCGGGCGAAGCGGACCATGACGACAAGACCGCCGCCGCCACCAACGTTTTCAAGCTCTTTCTCAATCTCAGAGGCGATGATACCCACGGCAGCTATCTGCTCGAGAAGGAGCAGGAGCGGCAACTCGTCGCGGCGGACGGCACCGTCCAGCAGGTCGCCAAGTATCTCCACGGCGTCGGGGATTCCGACAACGCCCTGGTCAAGCTCCTGGGCGGCACCCTCGGCGCCGGCCTGATCACCCGCATCGTGCGCGGTTACACCTTCGTCTCGCGCAGCTACGAGCCGGGCGACAGGATCTTTCTGGTCGGATTCAGCCGCGGCGCCTACACGGCCCGTGCGCTCGCCGGCCTGATCGCCGCCCAAGGCCTGCTCGAT
>JACQAI010000533.1 GCA_016195115.1 Pseudomonadota bacterium | reverse complement strand
TTCCGCTTCACCGCCAACGGCGAGACCGTGGTGCGCCTGGAGCAGCGCCTGGGATACGTGCACAAGGGGATCGAGGCCCTGACCGTGGGGCGCGATCCGGCGATGGCGGCGCGGCTCGCGGGCCGCTATTCCGGCGACAGCAGCGTTGCCTACGCGTTGGCGTTCTGCCGCGCCGTCGAAGCTGCCTGGCAAATCGAGGTCCCCGCGCGTGCGATCTGGCTGCGCGCCCTGATGGCCGAGCTCGAGCGGTTGGCGAACCATTTCGGCGACATCGGTGCGATCTGCAACGATGCATCGTTCGCGATCATGCTCGCCCACTGCGCCATCCTGCGCGAAAGCGTGCTGCGTACCGCGGCCGACTGCTTCGAGCACCGGCTGATGATGGATCAGGTGGTGCCGGGCGGCATCGCGCACGACCTGGCGCCCGAGGGTGTGGCGCGGTTGCATGCGCTGTCGCGGCAGATCGCGGACAGCTTTCCGCCGCTGGTCGAGATCTACGACCGCACGGCCTCGCTGCAGGATCGTACGGTCGGCACCGGCATCGTGTCGCACGCGCTGGTCGAGCGCTTCGGCTGCGGCGGCTATGTCGGGCGCGCGTCCGGACGCGCGTTCGACACCAGGCGCGCGCTCGCCTACCCGCCGTACGACCGGCTGGCCTTCGACGTGCCGACCTCGACCGACGGCGACGTCAACGCGCGCGTGTGGATCCGCATTCGCGAGGTCGAGCAGAGTCTGCGGCTGATCATGCAGCTGGTCGCCGGGCTGCCCGCCGGCGCCGTGTGCGCGGCGGTGCGGGGGTCGGATGAGGTGCGCGAGGGCATGGCGCTCGTCGAGGGCTTTCGCGGCGACGTCCTGGCCTGGGTGCGCTGCGGCGCCGACGGCGCGATCGCGCGCTGCCACATGCGCGATCCGTCATGGTTCCAGTGGCCGCTGCTCGAGGCCGCGATCGAGGGCAACATCGTCGCCGACTTCCCGCTGTGCAACAAATCCTTCAATTGCTCCTATTCGGGCCACGATCTCTAAGCCTCCGACGCTGCGACCCGAGGTCCTATTACCCGATCGGTACTTGAAATCCGTCCCGAGTCGGTCAAGCTCTAGGGCGGAGCCGGGGAGCGTTTCGTTCTGCCGGGAGAACGGTTGCGCCCGATCAGGCGTTCGGCGGTGAGTGGGAGGAAGCATGCAGCAGAACCCCGCCGCGAGGGCGCCGGTGACCTCTGACGCGCGGCGCCCGAACAGCCGCTTCGACATGCTGGACCGCTATCGTGCCGTGCGGGGTGCCACCGAGGCGCTCGCCGCGCCGCTGTCGGCAGAGGATCAGACGATCCAGTCGATGCCCGATGCGAGCCCGACCAAATGGCATCGCGCGCACACGACGTGGTTCTTCGAGACGTTCGTGCTGACACCGCAGCGGCGCGACTACCGGCCGTTCGATACGCGCTATGGCTATCTGTTCAATTCCTATTACGAGGCGGTCGGCCCGCGGCACGCCCGCCCGGCGCGCGGAATCTTGTCGCGTCCCAGCGTCGACGAGATCGCGCGCTACCGCGCCCATGTCGATCGCGCGATGCTCGATGTGATCGAAGCGGCACCGGCGGAGTTCCTGACGCTGATCGAGCTCGGTCTCAATCACGAGCAGCAGCATCAGGAGCTGCTCTTGACGGATATCAAGCACGCGTTCTGGAACAATCCGATCCGACCGAGCTACCGCGCCGAGGCGGTGCCGGTCGAGGCGCGGGCGCCGACGATGCAATGGCTCGACCTGCCGGGCGGCATCCACGAGATCGGCCATCGCGGCGACGCCTTCTGTTTCGACAACGAGCAGCCGGTGCATCGCGTGCTGCTGCGGCCCTGCCGCATCGGCGACCGGCCGACCTCGGTCGGCGAGTACCTGGCCTTCATGGCCGACGGCGGCTACGAACGGCCTGAGTTCTGGCTGTCCGACGGCTGGGCCATGGCGCAGGCCGAGCAGTGGCGCGCGCCGTTTTATTGGGAGCCGGCCGAAGACGGCGGTTGGCGGGTCCACACGCTTGGCGGCACGCGGCCGCTGGCGCCCGCCGAGCCGGTCAGCCACGTCAGCTACTACGAGGCCGCGGCCTATGCCCAGTGGTCGGGCAAGCGCCTGCCGACCGAGTTCGAGTACGAGGGCGCGCGCCGGCGGCATGGCGGTGGGTCATCGCCCGAACGGACGGTGCGCATTCATCCGGCGCCGCTCGGCGGCGCCGCACCGTTCGATCAGGACGTTTGGGAATGGACCCTGAGCAGCTACAGCCCGTATCCGGGCTACCGCGCCGCCGTCGGCGCGATCGGCGAGTACAACGGCAAGTTCATGAGCAGTCAGATGGTGCTGCGCGGGCGCTCGTGCGTGACGCCGCCGGGCCACGAGCGCGCGACCTATCGCAATTTCTTCCCGCCCTCCGCGCGGTGGCAGTTCAGCGGTTTTCGACTGGCGGAGGATCTGTGATGGCGCCGTCGTACGCGCTCGAACGGCTGCAGGATCTCGAGCCGACCGCCGCTCAATTCCGCTCGGCTGTGCTCGACGGATTGGCGCAGCGGCAGAAGCGCCTGCCGTGCAAGTTCTTCTACGATGCCGAAGGATCGCGGCTGTTCGACGCGATCTGCGATCTGCCGGAGTACTATCCGACCCGCACCGAGTGCCGCATCCTCGAGGTGCGGGCGCGCGACATCGCCGATCTGCTCGGGCGCCGGGTGCGTCTGGTCGAGTTCGGCTCGGGCGCCGGCTACAAGGTCCGGCTGCTGTTGCGCACGCTGAGCGAGCCGGCGGCCTACGTGCCGGTCGACATTTCGCGCAGCCAGCTGCTGAGCGCGGCAACCTCGCTGGCGCGCGACTTCCCGGCGCTGCACATCGCGCCGATGTGTGCCGACTACACCCAACCCTTCAGCCTCCCGAACTCGACCCAGAAGGTCGCGCTCGCCACCGCCGGATTCTTCCCGGGCTCGACGATCGGCAACTTCAATCCCGAGCAGGCGTGGGCATTCCTCGCCCAGGCGCGCCGGTTGCTCGGCCGCGGCGCCTGGATGATCGTCGGGGTCGATGTGCACAAGGACAGCGCGGTGCTGAATGCGGCGTACAACGACGCCGCGGGCGTGACCGCGGCGTTCAACCTCAATCTGCTGCGGCGCATCAACCGCGAGCTCGACGGCACGTTCGACCTCGAGGCGTTTCGCCATCGCGCCTTCTATAACGAGGCCGAGCGCCGGATCGAGATGCACCTGATCAGCCTGCGCGACCAGAGCGTCGATGTCGGCGACGAGGCATTCACCTTCGCCGCGGGCGAGACCATCCACACCGAGGACTCCTACAAGTACGCGATCGGTGATTTCCAGCGCCTGGCTGCGGGTGCCGGCTTCGAGCCGGTGGCCGCCTGGACCGACCCCGACCGGCTGTTCGCCATCCATATGCTGCGCGCGTCCTAGGCCACCCCGGCGGCCCGGAGCCACAACCGGCCGTCGAGCGTTGTTGTGACGGATGGTTGGCGGAGGTCGGCCATGCGTGGCATTGGGCTCGGATTGGGCATCCTTTTGGCGGTCGCGGCGTGCGGCCGGCACCCGGAGACGGCGCCGCCCGACGCCGTGACGACAAGCGGGTCGAGCGGCATGGTGGGCGCGCTGGCGTTGCGCGGGCAGGTCGTGGTGGCCCATCCGCCAGGTACCCGCGACGCGATCGACCAGCTGCGCCGCGAGGCCGCGGCGCGCTGCCCCGACGGCTTCGTGATCCGCAGCCTGCGCACCGGCGACGCGCCGCCGGCGAGCGAGTTTCTCTATCACGTGGTGACCTACGACGCCGTGGTCGAGTGCAACCCGCCGCCGGCGGTTCCCGGCGGCGCGCGTTGATCAGCGCGGCCGGCAGTCGCCGTCGGCGTTGATGACGATCAGGTAGGCGAACCGGTCGATCCGATCGGCCCGGCGCAGCATCGGCAGGTCGACTGCGACCGGCTGGCCGGCCGGCGTCAGCTTGAAGCGGCCGGCGACGAACGCCGCGAGATGAGGCGGGACGCCATCGCCCATCAGGCGCGCGTGCCAGGCTAGCAGGCAGGCGCCGCCGCCGATCGGCGGCGGATCGAGCGTCGAGTAGGTCGGCGTCAGCACGCGCGCGCCGGGAAACCCCAGGCGCAGGTTGCCGCCGACATGCTCGTCTGCGGTCACGATCGTGCCGCGCTCGAAGCCGCCGTGGCGGATCGCCTGCTCGAACGCCGGCAGGGGCATGTGGAGCCAGCAGCGGCGGCAGGTGTAGGGCTCGAACAAGGCCTGGCCGAGCAGCGCGACGAAGGCGATGGTCACGACCGCGCCGACCGCGCCGGCCAGCCAGCGCAGGCGCCAAGCCTCGGGCTGCCGGTGGTCGAGCCATACGAACAGCAGCAGCGGCACGGTCAACAGCACGGCGTGCATGCGCCGATCCTTGAAATAGGTGACCTCCATGGTCAGCACCGTGAGCGCGAGCACGGCCATGGCGAGGCCGAGCGCGAGCGCGAGCGCGCGCAGCCACGGCCGCGCGGTCGCGCTGGTCTGGCGAGCCATCGACCGGAACAGCACCAGGGCGATGATCCAGAACGGCGCCAGGAACAGGGCCGATGCCTTGATCAGGCTGCCGAGGCCGGTGACCACGTTGGCGAGATAGCTATGGCGCGCGCCGATCGCGCCGAGCACGGCCAGGGTCTCGCCGTAGTCGGCGCCCGCGGTCAGCATCCAGATGCCATGCGGCAGGAAGACGAGCGCCGTGACACCCAGGCCGAGGAGCATCCGCCGATCGAGCACGGCGCCACGCAGCGCCGGCACGGCGAGCATCGCGGCGAGCAGGGGGGCGGCGAACACGCCGTAGCTGTACTTGGTGAGCAGGCCGACGCCGGTCGCCAGGCCGAACAGCAGGTAGTCGATGGTCCGATGCGTCTCGACCAGGCGCAGCAGCGCGAACAGACTGGCGAACATCAGCGCCGACATCACCAAGGTGTGGGTGACGCCGGTATGCACGCCCCAGCCAAAGCCGTAGATCAGCACGATCGACAGGGTGGCGAGCGCGGCCAGCGCCGGTGCCGCGATGAGGCGGCGCGCCGCGGCGTAGGCGAGCCCGTACATCGCCGCGAGGGTGACGTACTTGACCACGACGTGGGCCAGCACGCCGGGACCGCAGACGGCGTAGGCCGCGAGCAGCAGCCAGGTGAACAGCGGCGGCTGGCGCGGGTTGTAGCCCCATGCCCAGGATTGCGCGAACAGCGCCTGCTCGACCTCGTCGGTGCCGATATTGGGCGATGCCCACAGGCGCAACGCGCCATGGATCAGCACATAGGCCGCGACGACGACGGCGAAGCCGCGCGGCGTGACGGCGAACCCGTAGAGGCGGTCGAGCGCCCGACGGGTGCGACGCGGCGGCCTCACGGTGCCGTCGGCGGGGCGGGCCGCCGTGGTCATGCGCGACCGGGCAGGCACCAGCCGCCGGAACGCGCCGGTTGTGGAATCAGCATCGCCGCAACTCTATGCGAAGTGGTCGAGCGGGAGAAACCGCCCGGCGCCGGCCGCCGCGGCCGTTGAGCTCAGGCGAGCGGCCGCGCCGCGACCGGGGAGGGCCTTGGCGTGTCGACGAGGCGGGCGCGGTTCTGCGTCAGGAACTGGTCGGCCGGCTTGGCGTAGAGATAGCCCTGGCCGAACTCGACGCCGATCTCGCGCAGCAGCTTGGCCTGAGGCTCGTCCTCGACCATCTCGGCGACCGACTCGCACTTCAACTCGTCGCACAGGAACTGGATCGCCTTCACCAGCGAGCGGTCGTTGGCGTTCTTGTGGATCTCGCGCACGTAGAGGCCGTCGATCTTGATCACGTCGGCGTTGAGGTAGCGCAGGTATTGAAACGCCGCCGAGCCGGCGCCGAAATCGTCGATGCAGACGCGGTGGCCGCTCGTTCGGAACGACTGGATGACCTTGCCGACTTTCTCCAAGTTCTTGATCCGGCTCGACTCCGTGACCTCGATCAATAGCCGGTGACGCAGGCCCGGATAGCGCCCCAGCAGCTCGAGCATGACTGAGACGAACGCTGGGTTCTCGAGCGAGCGACCCGACACGTTCATGGCGACGTCGAGCGCGTTGGGCTGCTGCTCGAGCATCGCCAACACGCGCTGCGCGACGCTGTAGTCGAGATCGCTGATCAGCCCGATCTCTTCGGCGAAGGTGACCGTGCTGAACGGCGAGCTGCCGTCAGGCAGCCGGGTCAGCGCCTCCTGATGGTGCGGCACACGATCGCCGAGCGCGACGATCGGCTGGAAGAACAGGCGGAATTCGCCCTCGTCGATGAAGCGGCGGAAGTCCGCCATCTTGGTCATCGCGGTGTCGAGCTCCTTGCCGAGGACGTCCTTGAGCGACGCCATGGTGAACTCGCCCGGATTGGAGTCGACGAAGCGGTTGACGGCATAGACCAGGGCTTTCGCGGTGTCGTTCTGGCCCATGTCGCCGCGCTCGAGCGCCAGGCTGCTGAGCACCACCGAGACGCTGCCCGCGCTCGGCGCCACCGCGCGTTTGATCACGTCGGCGACGCCGCGCTCGATCTGGGCTGGATCGATGGCGGCGTCATGCACCAGGCCGAACTTGTCGTCGCCCAGCACGGCGGCGCTGTCATTGGCGACCGAGTACTTCTTCAACGTGTCGCCCAGTTCGCGCTGGACGGCTCGGCGCTTGTCGGGCGGTAGCTTGTTCATGGCGCCGCCGGCGCCGCTGACGTCGACGAGAGTCAACTTGGGCGGGGGCGCGCCCGGCGGGGTGGCGCTCAAGAGCCTTTCGGCCTGCGCGGTCAATGCGTCGCGGTTGAGCAGGCCGGTCGCGGCGTCGCGCGGTGCCTCGATCGGTCCGCGCAACGGACCGTTCTGGCTCGCCAGCGCGCTCAGCTGCGCGCTGAACGACAGATAGTAGCCCGACGACTCGGGCAGTGGACAGCCGGCGAGGTTGCCGGCGATGCGGCGCGTGCCGACCTGGAGCACGATGTCGACCTGGGTCCGGCGACCGGTCTGCGCCGCAGCCAACACGGTCTCGAGGGCTTGCACCGACTCGCGGGCGACGATGGCGCCCAGGCGCTTGCCGATCAGGACGTCGGCATCGACACCGAAGAAGCCGCGCACCGTCCCGGTTGCAAACACGATCGCGCCTTGACGATCGATTTCGAACAGGACGTCGCCACGCGCGAAAGCGAAGGCGACGTAGCGATTTTTCGCGTCGCGACTCACGGCGGTCATTCCCCCTGACGCGAGGCCGGCGCGCTGCCCCGAGATGGTCGCCCGAAACATAGCACAATTGCTGAGGACTTCGGCGCGCGCTGCCGCGACGAATCCATAAGCAAAACGGGCTATGAGAGAATCGAGCTGTCAGGCGACCAGGCGCTCGCGCGGCAGCGAGACGGTCACGGTCGTGCCCGCGCCCTCGACGCTGCGGAACGACAGGTCGCCGCCGTGCAATTCGACCAGGCTGCGGGCCAGCGGCAAGCCCAGGCCGGAGCCGGCGTGGCGCCGCCCCAGCATGCTGTCGACCTGGCCGAACGGCTCGAAGATCTTGGCGATGTCGCTGGCCTTGACGCCGATTCCGGTGTCCGCGACGGCGATCTCGACGGTATTGCGGCCCGGCGTCACCGTGATGACGACGCGGCCGCCCGCGGGCGTGAATTTCACGGCATTCGAGATAAGGTTGAGGAAACACTGCTTGAGGCGGCGTGCATCGCCCGACACGACGATCGGCTCGTCGGGCGCCTCGAGCCGCACCGCCACCCCGCCGCTCGTCGCGGTCTCCCGGACCATGAGGAGCGCCGACGACAGCAACTGTCTGACGTCGACCGGCTGCGGCTGCATATCCATCTTGCCGGCCTCGATCTTGGCGAGGTCGAGCAGGTCGTTGATCAGCGACAACAGATGCTCGCCGCTGCTGATGATGTGATCGGCGTATTCGCTGTAGCGGTCGAGCGCGCCGTCGCCGAAGCGCTGTTCGCGGATCACCTGCGCGAAGCCGAGGATGGCGTTGAGCGGCGTGCGCAGCTCGTGGTTCATGCCGGTGATGAAGTTCGACTTGGTCCGGCTCGCGGTCTCCGCTTCGATGCGCGCCGCTTCGGCGGTCTGGCGCGCCATGTCGAGGTCCTCGGCCAGCTGCGCGAGCGTGGTGGCCTGTTTCTGGAGGCGCATCTGGCTCTCCTCCATCTCGAGCTCGCGGTGCTTGCGCTCGGCGATGTCGCGGCAGATCGCCACGTAGCCGAGCCCGCGCACATTGGTCACGCGCGCCTCGATCCACTTGCCGGTCGCCAGCTGCATCTCCTGGATAGACGAGCCGGTGGGCGCGGCGGTCATGCCGCGGATATATGTCGCGGTGTCGCTACGTCCCTCGAGCGCGGTCCAGAAGGCGGTCGTCGGGTCGGCCGCGTCGACGACCGTCGCGCGCTCGAGATCGAGCACGTCGAACACGAGGTCGTTCCACAGCAGCAAGCCGCCGTCGGCGTCGAGCAGCAGGATGCCGTCGGGCAGCGCCCGCAGCACCGCCTCGAGGATCACTTTGTCCTGCTCGAACCGCGAGGCCGAGAGCCGTGCGTCGGCTTCCGCCCCCGCGCGCTTGCGGAACTCGCGATCGAACAGACCGGCCAGCCCCAGCATCGTGAGCGCGAGCACCGACGCCACCGACAGGTCGATCGCGCTGCGGAAGCGCCAGGGGCCGAGCACGTCGGCCTTGGCCAGACCGGCGACGATGACGAACGGATAGGCCTCGATCTGGCGGTGGCTGCTGATCCGCAGGATGCCGTCGATCGACGGCGTGGTCTCGAACGTACCCGCGGGATAGCGCAGCAGCCGGTTCTGGAAGTTCGGCTGCTGCGAGACGTTGCGGCCGACGATGCTGTCGTCGTAGGGCTTGCGAAAATACAGCGTGCCGTCCATGCCGAACAGCGCGATGCCGCCGTGCGGTCCGATCTCCACCCGGTCGTAGAAGTCTTGGAAATAGCCTGGTTGGAGCGCCGCCATGACGATGCCGGCAAAGCTGCCATCCGGCGCGCTGATGCGCCGGCTGAGCGCGACCGACCAGCGCCCATCGGCCGGACCGCGGGCGGGCAGGCCGATGAACAGCCCGCGATCGGCGCGATCGCGCTGCGCCGTGAAGTAGTCGCTGGTCGCGGCGCTGGGCGCCGGGCTCCCCAGCCCGGCGCTGCTGGCGATCGGCGTGCCGCGCGCGTCGAGCACGACGAGCTCGCGCACTTGACCGAGACCCTGGGCGTGGCGCGCCAGGACGTCGGACAGCGCCGGCGCGTCGGTCGGACCGGGCCGGTCGGCCAAGCCGCGCAGTACCAGATCGACCGACTGGAACGCCTGGAGCGTGTGCTGCTGCAAGGTCCGGGCGAGATTCTGGCTGTCGACCGCGGCCTGCTCGAGGGCGATCTCGCGCGCCTGGATCACCGTCCACACGGTGAGGCCGAGCAGCGCCACGGCGAGCGCAACCGCGCAACCGAGAATGCGGCGTGAGGTGGTCAGCCAAGCCATACGATGATGCCGGACGGCAGCGTCTGTGAGAGGCTCGATGGGATGCTTCCGGCACTTAAAGGCCGGTTAATTCCCTCGGTCCCCGGAGGGCTTTCGTAAAGATTTATTCACCATACCGGGCTGCGCCGAGGGGGGAGCGATCACGACGCGAGTCCGCCGACCGGCTAGGCTCGGTCGACCAACCGGGAGGAGTGTGAGCGATGAGCGAGCTGCGCGTGATGACGACCGGCCTGCGGTTTCCCGAAGGCCCGGTGGCCATGAAGGACGGCTCGGTCGTGCTGGTCGAGATCGAGCGCCAGACGGTCAGCCGGGTGACCCCGAACGGCAAGATCGAGGTGGTGGCGAAGACGGGCGGCGGGCCGAACGGCCTGGCGCTCGGGCCCGACGGTGCGTTCTACGTGTGCAACAACGGCGGCTTTGTCTGGCGTGACGAAGCCGGGTTGCTGCGCCCGGTCGGCCCGGCGGCCGACTACACCGGCGGCAGCATCCAGCGGGTCGATCCCAAGAGCGGCAAGGTCGAGGTGCTGTACGACCGTTGCGGCGCCCACAAGCTGCTCGGGCCCAACGACATCGTGTTCGACAGCAAGGGCGGCCTCTACTTCACCGATCTCGGCAAGGCGCGCGCCCGCGACCGCGATTGGGGCGGCGTCTACTACGCGCGTGCCGACGGCTCGCGTATCGTCGAGCTCGTGCACCCGATCCTGACGCCGAACGGCATCGGCCTGTCGCCCGACGAGAAGACGCTCTACGTTGCCGAGACCGAGACCGCCCGTCTGTGGGCGTTCGACATCACGGCGCCGGGCGAAATCAAAAAGCAGCCGTTCCCGTCGCCGCACGGCGGCCGCCTGGTCGCCGGGCTGGGCGGCTTCCAGCGTTTCGACAGCTTGGCGCTCGAGGCCAACGGCAATGTCTGCGTCGCCACCTTGGTCAACGGCTCGGTCAGCGTGATCGCGCCCGACGGCCGGCTGGTGCGCCAGCCCAAGATGCCCGACATGTACTGCACGAATATCTGCTTCGGCGGCGCCGGTCTGCGCACCGCGTTCATCACGCTGTCGGGCACCGGGCAATTGGTCGCCACCGAGTGGCCCGAGCCCGGGCTGCGCCTCGCCTATGAGGCGTGAGGCCGAGAATGGTGGGCGCTAGTGGGATTGAACCACTGACCTTTCCGGTGTGAACGGAACGCTCTCCCGCTGAGCTAAGCGCCCGGCCTGCTCCGGTGCGGCATGTAGCCGCGCGGGTCGCGGCCTGTCAAGCAAGCGGCGGCTACTGACAAGCGCGCCGCCGGGGTCTATGCGTGTGTCCGTGACCGGGTGCAGAGAGCGGCTCGTGACCGGCTGGCAGGCGTGGGCGGCGATCGCGCTGGCGGCCTGGCTGGTCGGCGCGGCTGGCGCGCCACTCGGCCGGGCGGACACCGCGAGCGGCCCCGCCGCGCCCGCGACGCTGACCTACGTGGTCTATTTCGGCGGCCTCAAGGCGCTGGCGCTCGAGGTCCAGGTCGGCGTGACGAGCGACGGTTATCAGGTGCGGATGAGTGCCCAGACCCAGGGTGTGATCGACTGGGTGGTCGGCTGGACAGCGCGCGCGTCGAGCGAAGGCACCATCCGGGACGGCGTGATGCGGCCCGAGCGCCACGTCACCGAATCGCAGTTCCGCGGCAACCGCCGCGATGCCGCCCTGACGTTCCGGCGCGACGGGTCGATCGACAGCGTGATCGAGCCATCGGCCGAAGCCGACGACCGCGAGCCCGTGACGCCGGAGCAGGAGCTCGGCGCGCTCGATCCGATCGCCGCCGTGCTGCTCGCGACCCGCGCGCTGGCGACCCAGCAGACCTGCGACCAGCGCGTGCCGGTGTTCGATGGCCGGCGCCGCTACGACGTCGAGTTCCGCGATGGCGGCCGCGACGTCCTCAAGCCGAGCGAGTACGGCAGCTTCAGCGGTGAGGCGACGCTGTGCCTGTTCCGCTACATCCGCATCGCCGGCTACCAGAAGACCGGACGCTGGAACAACGCGCGCGATTACGACCGGATCTATCGCAGCTGGCTGGCGCCGGTTGCGCCCGGCCTGCCGCCGCTGCCCGTGCGCATCGAGGCCGAGGGCACGTTCGGCACCGTGATCGTCCATCTCGTCGGCGTCGGCCGGCAGGGCTAGCGCGGCGCGCGGCGCTGCGCCTAGCGCCCGAGCTCGCCCAGCACCGCCTCGACGTCGGCGAAGCGATCGATCAGCCGGTCGGCGCCGAGCGCCGCGGGGGGCACGCGCGCGTAGCCGTAGGTCACCGCGATGGTCGGCAGGCCGGCGGCTTTGCCGGCGGCGACGTCGTGCTCGTTGTCGCCGACCATGGCGGCCTCGGCGACGCTGCCGCCAATCCGCTGCAGCGCGTCGAGCACGTGCGCCCGATCGGGCTTGCGGCGGGCCACCGAGTCGCCGCCGCTGACGGCCGCAAAGAACTCGGCCAGGCCAAGCTCGCGCAGCACGATGGTCGCGGGTGCGATCGGCTTGTTGGTGCACACGGCGAGCGTCATGCCACGGGCGCGCAAGCGGGGCAGGGTCTCGACGACCCCGTCGTAGGGTCGTGTCAGCACGCTCGCTGCCGCCTCGTAGAGCGTGGTGTAGCGCCGCGTCGCGGCGTCGAGCGCGGCGTCGCCGAGCGCCGGACCGGTCGCCGCGAACGCGCGTTCGATCAGCTTGCGCACGCCGTCGCCGACGAAGCCCCGGATGGTCGCGAGATCGAGCGCCGCGCGCCCGGCCTCGCCCAGCACCGTGTTGGCCGCCGCCCGCAGGTCGGGCGCGCTGTCGATCAGGGTACCGTCGAGGTCGAACACGACGAAGCGGATCGCCATGGGGTCCAATCAAATATTGCGAGGGTCGCGGCCAGTGCCTACGTTCTAGCCCATGCGGATGCACGTCGCTGCCGTTTTTCTGGGGACCGCCTGGGCCACGGCGACCCTCGGCGCGACCGCCCTGAGCGCCGAGGTCGACGCGTGCTCGGCGGTGCACCGCGGCTGCCTCGCCCAGTGCGAGCGCGACTATCCGGCGCGCCCCGACGACATGGGCTGGGCCGGTTGCCAGGCGCGCTGCAGCTGGGAGGGCGCGGCGTGCGCTGCCCAAGGCGCGCTCGACGAGACCCGCACGACGCTCGACCGCGACCTCAAGCCGTGGCTGGCCGACCAGGCGGGCAAGTGGCAGCGCTTCCTCGACGGCTTCCGCCACGGCCCGGGCCGTCCAGACGAGCGGCCCCGCAGCCCCGACCGCGCGCCCGGCACCTCGCTGTGATCCTCGCTCACTGAACCCTGCCGCCACCGGTCGTCGGAAGACCGGACCGCGGCGTGCCCCGGAGGAGAGACATCATGCAGCTCAAGGACAGCGCCCTGTTCCGTCAGCAAGCCTATATCGACGGCGCGTGGTGCGACGCCGACGGCAAGGCCAAGCTCGAGGTCGACAACCCGGCCGACAAGTCGATCCTCGGCACGGTGCCGAGGATGGGCGCCGACGAGACCCGCCGCGCCATCGAGGCGGCCGACAAGGCCCTGCCGGCGTGGCGCGCCAAGACCGCCAAGGAGCGCGCCGTGATCCTGCGCAAGTGGTTCGACCTCCTGATCGCCAACCAGGAGGACTTGGCCCAGCTGATGACCGCCGAGCAGGGCAAGCCGCTCGCCGAGTCGCGCGGCGAGATCGCCTATTCGGCGTCATTCATCGAGTGGTTCGCCGAGGAGGGCAAGCGGATCTACGGCGACACCATCCCCCAGAACAAGGTCGGCAACCGCATCGTCGTGCTCAAGGAGCCGATTGGCGTGTGCGCGGCGATCACGCCGTGGAATTTCCCGTCCGCGATGATCACGCGCAAGGCCGGCCCGGCGCTCGCCGCCGGCTGCACCATGGTGCTGAAGCCGGCGTCCCAGACGCCGTTCTCGGCGCTGGCGCTGGCCGAGCTCGGCGAGCGCGCCGGCATTCCCAAGGGCGTGTTCAACGTCGTGACCGGCGCCGCCACGGCGATCGGCGGCGAGATGACCTCGAACCCGATCGTGCGCAAGCTGACCTTCACGGGCTCGACCGAGATCGGCAAGGTGCTGATGCGGCAGTGCGCCGGCACCGTCAAGAAGCTCAGCCTCGAGCTCGGCGGCAACGCGCCCTTCATCGTGTTCGACGATGCCGACCTCGAACAGGCGGTCCAGGGCGCGATCGCGTCCAAGTATCGCAACGCCGGCCAGACCTGCGTGTGCGCCAACCGCCTGTTGGTTCAGGACTCCGTGTACGACAATTTCGTCGGCAAGCTCGCCGAGGCGGTCGGCAAGTTCAAGGTCGGCAGCGGTGTCGAGAGCGGGGTAACGATAGGCCCGCTGATCGACGTCAAGGCGATCGAGAAGGTCGAGGAGCACGTCAACGACGCCGTCAAGAAGGGTGCCAAGGTCGTGATGGGCGGCAAGCGCCACGCGCTCGGCGGCACGTTCTATGAGCCGACCATCTTGGCCAACGTCGATACTCAGATGGCGGTGACGCGCGAGGAGACCTTCGGCCCGGTGGCGCCGATCTTCCGCTTCAAGAACGAGGACGACGCGGTGCGCATGGCCAACGACACCGAGTTCGGGCTGGCGGCGTATTTCTATGCGCGCGACGTCGGCCGGGTGTTCCGGGTCGCCGAGCGGCTGGAGTACGGCATCGTCGGCATCAACGAGGGCATCATTTCGACCGAGGTGGCGCCGTTCGGCGGGGTCAAGGAGTCGGGTCTCGGCCGCGAAGGCTCGAAGTACGGCATCGAGGACTATCTCGAGGTCAAGTACCTCAACTTCGGCGGCATCGGGGCTTGAGGGTAACGAAGCGGGGGCGCGTGACCGGCACATGACATACGACTTCGATCTTCTGACCATCGGCGCCGGTTCGGGCGGCGTCGCCGGTACGCGGCGGGCGGGCTCCTACGGGGCCCGCACCGCGATCATCGAGAGCCTGCGGGTCGGCGGCACCTGCGTGCTGCGCGGCTGCGTACCCAAGAAGCTGCTGGTCTACGGCGTGCACTTCGCCGAGGAGTTCGAGGACGCGGCGGGCTTCGGGTGGGAGGTCGGCCCGCGCCGACTCGACTGGGCGAAGCTGATCGCGACCAAGGACCGCGAGCTCGATCGGCTGCACGGCATCTACATGAAGCTGCTTGAGAACTCCAAGGTGCGCGTGATCGACGGTCGCGGCGAGTTTTTGGACGCGCATACCGTCGCCGTGGGTGGCCAGCGCTTCACCGCCGAGCGCATCATGATCGCGACCGGCGGCTGGCCGACGCTTCTCGACATTCCCGGAAAGGAATTCGCGATCACGTCCAACGAGGCGCTCGATCTCAAGACGCTGCCCAAGCGCATCGTCGTCATGGGCGGCGGCTACATCTCGGTCGAGTTCGCCGGCATCTTCGCCGGCGCCGGGGCCAAGGTCGACGTCGTGATCCGGGCCGACCGCATCCTGCGCGGCTTCGACGGCGAGGTGCGCAGCCATCTCCAGGACGAGCTCGCCGCGCGCGGCATCACGTTCCACACCGGCTCGGCGCCGGTCGCGATCGAGCGCGCGGGCGCCGCCTACCGCGTTCGCCTCGCCAGCGGCGCCACGATCGAGACCGATCTCGTGATGATGGCGACCGGCCGGGCGCCCAACACCAAGGGGCTCGGGCTCGAGCGTGCCGGCGTCGCGGTCGACGCCAAGGGCGCGATCAAGGTCGACGAGTGGCAGAAGACCAGCGTGCCCAACATCTACGCGGTCGGCGACGTCACCGACAAACTGAACCTGACGCCGGTTGCGATCGCCGAGGCGCGCGGCATCGCCTAGACGCTGTTCAACAACAATCCGATGAACATGAACCACAACGACGTGCCGACGGCGGTGTTCAGCCAGCCGCCGGTCGGCACGGTCGGTCTGACCGAGGAGCAGGCCGCGGCCCGCTTCGGCAAAATCGACGTCTACACCACGCGCTTCCGGCCGATGAAGGCGACGCTGTCAGGCCGCAACGAGCGCATCTTCATGAAGTTGGTGGTCGATTCCGCGACCGACCGCGTGCTCGGCTGCCACATGGTCGGACCCGACGCCCCGGAGATCATCCAGGGCCTCGCCATCGCGATCAAATGCGGCGCGACCAAGAGGCAGTTCGACGCCACGGTCGGCATCCATCCGAGCGCGGCGGAGGAGTTCGTCACGATGCGCGACAAGCGTCCGGCGCCGGTGGCGCAGTCCGCCGCCGCTCAATAACGCGGCATGCGGCGCGGCGCCAGGTCATGAGCCAGCGCGGCGTCCTCTTCATCGCGTGGGAGGCCGCCGGCGCCGAACAGACGGCGCTGCTGGCGCGCGCCGTGGGATCGCTCGCCGACCTTCATCCGGAGCTGCCCTATCACGTCGCGCACCTGCCCGGCGTGACGCCGCATGTCGAGAAGGCGCGGCTCGGCGAACTGACACGGTTCGAGACCACGGCGTTCCTCGACGTCGATAGCGTGGTGCTGGGCCGACTCGACTTCGCCTTCGAGATGGCCGAGCGCTATGGGCTCGCCTGCTGTCATGGCGAAAATCCCTGGCGACGGCGCTATGTCGGCGCCACCGGCGATGCGGTCGAGTACGACACCGGGGTGCTGTTCTTCGGCGCCGGGGCGCGCCCGGTGCTCGAGCTCTGGCCGCTCCTGGCGCCGTTGCTCGATGCCCCGGTCTCCTACATCGAAGACCGCCAGGCCAAGCGCGCGCCGCCCGACGATCGGCTCTCGTTTGGCCACGCCGTCGAGAAGTGCGCTGCCTCGCCCTTCATCCTGCCGCCCAATTGGAGCCTGCGGCCGCCGCGGATGCGCACCTTCTTCGGCCCGCCCAAGATCTGGCATGGCAGCGGCGCGCTGCCCGATGATCTGGCGCAGCTGCGGCGTTACTATGAGCTGCCCGACGCGATGGTGCTGTTCCACGAGCTGCCCGGCTAGGTAGTATGGGCGCCATGGAAGGACGTCATGCTCGATAGGGTCCTGTTCGACGTCGCTCGGCATCCGGCTTGCTTCTGCCTGTCGACCAAGGATCGGACCGCGCACAGCCTGGAAGCCGTGCGCGCGATCGGCTTCGTCGACGGTTTCGACTTGCTCTGGTTCGACGGCAGCCGAACCGAGGAAGGCCGTCGCCTTCCCCACGAACTGGCGCCCGATCTCGCGTGCCTGCGCGAGATCCATGTCGACGTCGTCGGCGGCCCGGATTTCGCGATCTTTCCGGCGTTGGCGCGCATGGTCGCGCTGGGATACGACTACTGCGGGTTGATCGAGAACGACGTCCAGCTCGGTCCTGGCTGGTTCGAAGCGATGCGTGCGCTGTTCGGGAAGGGTCGCGACGACGGGCTCGAGGTCGGCGCCGTCGCGCCCTACGCCTTCAATCGCTGGGTTCTCTATAATCGCGGGGCCTACGCGGTGACGTTGATCAGCGGCGCTACCGCGGTGCTGTTCACGCGCCAGGCGGCCCAACTCGTGCTCGACAATTACCGGACCACGACGACCCGCGAGATCTCCGAATGGATGTCGTTCGTGTCCGGCAAAGACGTCGGGATGCCCCGCGAGGCCGGCGCGGCCGATACGCGCGTGTCGTCGGACCTGTCGTACGACCTCACGCTGCAGAAGCACGGCTTGGCTATCCTCGGGGCAATCCCACCGCGGGGCCGCTTGATGGACGGCGAGGACCTCGCGCACGCCAATCTGGGTGGCTACTGCCTGCCGGCGCCGGACGCGACGGTGGCACACGAGGCGGGTAGCTTCGCATGCTTCGCCGATCGGCTGCGCGAGATCGGCGGTCGGACGAGGCAGCAGGGGCATGGTGTCGGCGCGCCCTACGTGTTCATGCCCTCGATGGGTTTCTGGTATGTGTTCGCGCACCAGATCCTGCACTCCCGGCGCAGCCCGGCGCAGCTCAGCGGGCGCTGGCGGTTCGTCTGGGAAAAGTTCGATGGCCCCTTCGCGCTCGAAGCCTGCGAGACCGGCGCCGAGCTGAGCTTCCCGTTGTACGGGCCGCTGTGCGGCTTGTTCTGCGCCCACGGCCCGGACAGCGGAGCGTTCGAGCTGCTAAGCGGCGACGACCGGTTGGTCGATTACGATTGCCGGCGCGACATCGGCGAGACTCGGCAATTTTACGCGCGTCTCGATGTCGAGCCGACGGGCGCCCAGCCGCTGCGCCTGCGCGCGATCGAGCGGCGCGGCGGCGCCCCCGGCGGAT
>JACQAI010000532.1 GCA_016195115.1 Pseudomonadota bacterium | reverse complement strand
GTTCGGCTTCCATCTGGCCAGCCTCGACCTGCGTCAGAACTCCGACGTCCACGAGCGCGTGGTCGCCGAGCTGTTGGAGGTCGTGGCGCCCGGCGCAACCTATCGCGCCAAGGGCGAGGCGGCGCGGCTGGAGCTGCTGCGCGGCGAGCTGCGCACAGTGCGGCCGCTCGCCTCGCCGCATCTGAAGTACGGCGACGAAACCACCTCCGAGCTCGCGATTGCGCGCGCCGCCGCCGACGCGCACCGGCGCTACGGCCAGTTGGCGGTGCCGCACTACGTCATCTCCAAGGCCGACGGTGCCTCCGACGTGCTCGAGGTCGCGCTGCTCCTCAAGGAGGCCGGGCTGCTCGATCCGCGCGACGGGAGTCTGCAGGTTGATATCGTTCCCCTGTTCGAGACGATCGACGATCTGCGCAACTCTGCGCGCGTGATGGACGCGCTGCTTGGCCTGCCCGAGTACGCTCGCCTGCTCAAGAGCCGCGGCGGCCTCCAGGAGGTCATGCTCGGCTACTCCGACAGCAACAAGGACGGCGGCTACCTGACCTCGGGCTGGGAGCTCTACAAGGCCGAGATCGCGCTGGTCGAGGTGTTCCGCCGCCATGGCGTGCGGCTGCGCCTGTTCCACGGCCGCGGCGGCTCGATCGGGCGCGGCGGCGGCCCGACCTATCAGGCGATCCTGGCCCAGCCGGGCGGCGCGGTGCAGGGCGCGCTGCGCGTCACCGAGCAGGGCGAGGTGATTGCCGCGAAGTACTCCAACCCCGAGCTTGGCCGGCGCAATCTCGAGATCCTCGCCGCGGCGACGCTCGAGGCGAGCCTGCTGCAGCCCGACCGCGCGGCGCCCGACCCCGCCTGCCTCGAGGCGATGGAGGCGCTGTCGCGCCATGCCTTCCAGGCCTATCGCGCGCTGGTCTACGAGACCGAGGGCTTCGAGACCTATTTCTGGCAGTCGACGGTGATCGGCGAGATCGCCAACCTCAATTTGGGCAGCCGCCCGGCGTCGCGCGCCAAGTCGACGCGCATCGAGGATCTGCGCGCCATCCCATGGGTGTTCGGCTGGTCGCAATGCCGCATCATGCTGCCCGGCTGGTACGGCTTCGGCAGCGCCGTCGAGGCCTGGCTTGCGGCGCATCCCGGCGACGGCATCGCGATGCTGCAGGCAATGTACCGCGAGTGGCCGTTCTTCCAGATGCTGCTGTCCAACATGGACATGGTGTTGGCCAAGAGCGACCTCGCGATCGCCTCGCGCTATGCCGAGCTGGTCGCGGACGCGGGCCTGCGCCAGACGATCTTCGCGCGGCTGAGCGCCGAGCATCGCCGCACGGTCGACGTCGTGCTGGCGATCATGGAGCAGCGCGAGCTGTTGGAGCACAACCCGCTGCTGGCACGCTCGATCCGCAACCGCTTCCCGTATCTCGATCCGCTCAACCACGTGCAGCTCGAGCTCTTGAAGCGCCATCGCGCCGGCGACACCGACGAGCGCGTCACCGCCGGCATCCATCTGACCATCAACGGCATCGCCGCCGGCTTGCGCACCAGCGGTTAGAACTCGACGTCGAGCTCTTCGAGGTCGTCGGGCTCGGCGCGTGCGGCCTCGATCCATTCGACCATCAGGGGCCACGCCATGATGCGCCGGCAATAGCTCGCGCAGATCGGTTCGAGCGCGACATCGTAGGTGATGAACCGCGTGACCACGGGGGCGTACATCGCGTCGGCGAGGGTCGGCGCGGCGCCGAACAAATAGGGCCCCTTGTAGCTCGCCAGGCAGTCGCGCCAGATCGTCGCGATGCGGTCGATGTCGGGCTGGGCGCCGGCCCAGACCTTGAAGCCGGGATGGCGCGCCTTGAGGTTCATGGGCAGGGCCGAGCGCAGGCTCGCGAAGCCGGAATGCATCTCGCCCGCCACCGAGCGGCAGCGCGCGCGGGCGGCGCGATCGGCCGGCAGCAGCCCGGCCGCGGGGTTGAGCTCGTGCAGGTACTCGGCGATCGCCAGGGTGTCCCAGATCGCGACGCCGTCGTGGGTCAGGCACGGCACCAGGAAGGATGGCGACAGCAACAGGAGCTCGGCGCGGGTCGACGGATCGTCGGCCGGCAGCACGATCTCCTTGAACGCAAGCCCGGTCATCTTGGTCAGCAGCCAGCCGCGCAGCGACCATGAGCCGTAGTTCTTGCTGCTGATCGTCAGGGTCGTTCCGGCCATCCACGCTCTCCCGGTTCTCGATTCGCCCTTGTCGCAGTGCAACAAAGAGGCAAAACCGCCGATTTCCTCATTATGAGACATATTGATATCGCAGTGCAGCACGCCATGCATTAGGCTTCGCGCGTGATCTACCAGGCCTACCAGGCGCACGCCGACGTGCTCGGTCCGCTGCGGACGGTGGCCGGCATGACGGCGGCGGCGCTCGGCGTCCCGCTCGGTCTGCCGGTGCCGGCGCTGGCCGACAGCCGCTGGCTGCGCAACCTCGCCGCGATCCACCAACTGCTGGCCAACACGCGGCTCAGCCACCGCCGCCCAGCCTTCGGCATCGCGCGCGTCGCGGTCGGCAACCGCGAGGTCGCGGTGCGCGAGGAGGTCGTGCAGGTCCGGCCGTTCGGCACTCTGCTGCGCTTCGCCAAGCCCGACGTCGCGATCGAGCAGCCGCGCGTGCTGTTGATCGCGCCGATGTCGGGCCATTTCGCGACGCTGCTGCGCGGCACGGTCGAGACCATGCTGCCCGAGCACGACGTTTTCGTCACCGACTGGCACAACGCGCGCAGCGTGTCGCTGCTTCAAGGCCGCTTCGACCTCGACGACTTCATCGATCACGTGATCGGCTTCATCGAGACGCTCGGCCCCGGCACGCACGTCGTCGCGGTGTGCCAGCCCGCCGTAGCGGTGCTCGCCGCGGTGGCGCTGATGGCGCAGGAGAACAATCCGGCGCAGCCGCGCAGCATGACGTTGATGGCCGGGCCGATCGACACCCGCGTCAACCCGACCAAGGTCAACGAGCTCGCCGAGCGCCACCCGATCGAGTGGTTCGAGCGCCGGCTGATCGGCATGGTGCCGCTGCGCTATCCGGGCGCCATGCGGCGCGTCTACCCCGGGTTCGTCCAGCTCACCAGCTTCATGGCCATGAACGCCGAGCGCCATCTCAAGGCGCAGCGTGACCTCTATGAGCACATGATCAAGGGCGAGACCGCCAAGGCCGACGCGATCCGGACGTTCTACGACGAATATTTCGCCGTGATGGATCTGCCGGCCGAGTTCTACCTCGAGACCGTGCGCGTGGTGTTCCAGGAGCATCGGTTGGCGCTCGGGCGCTTTGAGTCGCGGGGTATCCCGGTCGAGCCGCGCGCGGTCCGGCGCACCGCGCTGCTCACCATCGAGGGCGAGAAGGACGATATCTGTGCGGTCGGCCAGACCCTGGCGGCCCAGGAGCTGTGCAGCGGCATCCGGCCCTATATGCGCCGCCACTACGTGCAGGTCGGTGCCGGGCACTACGGCGTGTTCAACGGCCGGCGCTGGCAGACCCAGATCTACCCGATCGTGCGCAACTTCATCCTCGCCAGCACCTGACCGTTTCTTGACAGCCCCGACTCACCGTGTGAGCATCGCGGCAATTATCAAAGATCAAGCGCGCTCCCGCCGACGCCGCTTTTGGGGCGCGCGGGTCAGGGAGGGCACATGATCCGATCATCGTCACGAGTGACGCGTCGCACACTGTTGAAGGGCACGGTGGCGGCGACGGTGCTGGGCGGCACGGCGATCTACGCCCCCGCGGTGGTCGGCCAGGCGAAATCTCGCTATGCCGGCACCAAGATCAACGGCGCGGCGTTCCAGAGCACGTTCTTCGAGTACCTCAAGAACTATTTCCCGGAGTTCAAGGACAAGACCGGGATCGAGGTTCAGTTCGATACCCAGGCCTTTCCGGTCTACAACCAGCGCACCGACCTCGAGCTGTCGACCAAGGGCAGCGCGCTCGACGTCATCAACGTCACGTTCATCTACTCCGGTCGCTGGATCGGCGCCGGCTGGGTGACCAACCTCGACCAGTTCCTCAAGGACCCGAACGCGACGCCGCCCGACTGGGACCCCGGCGATTTCGTCGCCGGCGCGCAGTCGTCGCTGCAGGACGCCAAGGGCTCGACCTACGGCTTCGGCTGGGAGGCCGGCGCCATGATCATGGCGGCGAGCCGCGCCGACCTGATCGAGAAGGCCGGCCTCAAGCTGCCCACGACCTTTGATGAGCTCGTCAAGGTGTGCGACGCGGTGCACAACAAGGACGGGGTCGCGGCGTTCACCGCCGACAAGCTGCATCACTGGAACTGGATCCCCTACTTGATGGGCATGGGCGGCAAGGTGTTCAAGGATCCGCCCGGCAACCTGACGCCGGTGCTCGACACGCCGGAGGCCGCCAAGTCGGCGCAGTGGTACGCCGACCTCTTGACCAAGTACGGCCCGCAGGGCGTGCTGTCCTACAGCGACGACCAGTCGATGCGCTCGCAGATCGCCGGGCGCGCCAACATCCGCACCCAGGCGATCACCTGGCTGGTGCCGCTCTACAAGCACGCCGACAGCACCGTGAAGAGCACGGTGCGCTACGGCTTGATGCCGGCGGGGCCGAGCGGCAACTTCCCGGGCTCGAACTCCCACGGCTTTGGCATTCCCGAGGGCTCGAAGAAGAAGGGCGCCGCCTGGGAGTTCATCAAGTGGGCGCTGAGCAAGGAGATGCTCCAGCGCATCGTCAAGGAGCATGGCTATCCGAGCATCTGCCGGCGCTCGGTGATCACCAGCCCGACGTTCAAGGAGGCCCTGACCTTGAACGGCCAGGACGTCTCCGCGCTCTACCTCCAGGTGCTCGAGCTCGGCGGCAAGTCGGGCTACATGAAATACCGCACCGTGCCGGTCTATCCTCAGGTCGGCGACAAGATCAACCGCGCGATCGAGGCGATCGCGACCAAGCAGGCGGACGCGCCGACCGCGCTCAAGCAGGCCCAGGCGCAGGCCGTCGAGGATCTCAAGAAGGCGGGGGTCAAACTCGACCTGTGAGCCGTCCGATCCCGTTCCCGCCATGACGGCGGTCACCGCGGCGCGCCGCCCGGTGCTCGGCCGCGCCGTCGCCGACTTCGATCGCCAGCGCCGCGCGTTCTTCGCGTGGTGTCTGGCGCCGGCGCTCGCGGTGCTGATCGTCGTCACCCTGCTGCCGACCGTCTACATGCTGCTGACCAGCCTGACGCCGCTCAACCTCACCAATCCGGCGAC